>CAYPTV010000125.1:3437-7730 GCA_964413505.1 uncultured Bifidobacteriaceae bacterium
CGACCGGAAAATTATTACAGGGCGCGGACGGGAATTTTTACGGCACGACTTACAGCGGCGGGACGAATGGTTTCGGAACGGTCTTCAAGGTCACGACCAGCGGCGGGCTCACCCGGTTGATTTCTCTTAACTGGACGAATGGTTTCGGACCGCGGGCCGGATTGACGCTCGGCGGGGATGGAAATT
Source organism: uncultured Bifidobacteriaceae bacterium (assembly GCA_964413505.1). Lineage (GTDB taxonomy): Bacteria > Verrucomicrobiota > Verrucomicrobiia > Limisphaerales > UBA11358 > UBA11358. The sequence continues at coordinate 3,624 of CAYPTV010000125.1, forward strand.
TTTACGGAACAACGGTCGGCGGCGGGACAAATGGTTATGGAACGATCTTTCAAATCACGCCGTCCGGGACGCTCACCCGGCTGGTTTCGTTCAACGGGGCAAACGGTTCCGGGCCGGATTCGCCGCTGGTGCTCGCGGCGGATGGGAATTTTTACGGCACGACTGAATCCAGCCTGCCCGGCGGTAACGGCACCGTCTTCAAACTGGCATCGAACGGCACGTTCTCCACGCTGGCGTATTTGAACGGCACCGAAGGCGCGAATCCCCATGCCGGGCTGGTGCTTGGATCGGATGGAAATTATTACGGGACGACGGAGTATGGCGGCGCGAACAACTGCGGAACGATCTTTCGGATGACGCCGGCGCAAACGGTCACAACCCTGGCTTCGTTCAATTTCACCAATGGCGCCTATCCGATGGCCAGTCTGGCGTTGGGTCCAAATGGTGTTTTCTATGGCATGACCTGCGACGGTGGCGCGGGCAACCTTGGCACGATTTTCAGCTTGGCAGCGGGTGGCACGCTAACGACGCTGGTTTCGTTCAACAGCACAAACGGCTCATATCCCGCGGGCGGACTGGTCTTGGGAACGAACGGTCTTTTTTACGGCACCACATTCCGGGGCGGGTCGAACGATTGCGGCACGGTTTTTGAGATGACAACGAATGGCACGCTCACTTCCCTGGTGTCGTTCAATTTGACCAATGCGAACGGCTGTTATCCGCCGACGGGATTGGCGCTGGGGACCGACGGTAATTTTTACGGGGTGACGTCCATTGGCGGTTCCGGTTCGTATGGCACGACATTCAAAATGACCCCTGCGGGAGTTCTTTCAAGCGTTGCCGCGTTGAGCTACCAGAACGGCAACCCGGTGGCACCGTTGATTCATGGAAATGACGGCAATTTTTACGGTTCGGGCACTTACGGAAGCGGTTCCATTTTCAACGTCACACCTGCGGGCGTGCAAACTTCGCTTTATACGTTCAGCGGGACGGATGGCAGCAGTCCGACGGCGGCTTTGGTGCAGGGATCCGATGGAAACTTTTACGGCACCACGGAATACGGCGGCACGGGCGGATGCGGCACGATGTTTCAAATCACTCCGGCGGGCGCGTTCACCAGCCTGTTTTCGTTCGGCATCAACGGCACCAACAACGGCACCAGCCCGGATGGGGAGATGGTGCAAAGCTCGGGGAGCGGCTTCTATGGCACCACTTCGAGCGGAGGAAGCTTTGGCGGCGGAAACATTTTTCAAATCGGCAGGACGGCTCCGTTCTTTCTGCCGGCTGCGCAATTGGCGGGCGCTTTGACGCTCACCTGGACTGCCGTGCCCGGCCAGACTTATCAGGTGCAATACGCCACCGGCCTGGCCCAGCCGGTTTGGAACAACCTGGGCGGCATCGTCACCGCCACCAATGTGATGATGACCGTAACCGATTCCGCATCGCCAAATCCCCCGCGCTTTTATCGCGTAATTCTTCAATAAGCCGGAAATCCCTGCCGGAATTTTCTTAGGTTTTTTGAAAGAACCGGCCTTTTGCCAGCGAGCTATGGGTAGCTGAAATAGCAACCAAAGGCAAAATCATGCAAAACAAACGGAATCTGATTAAAATCTGGCTCCTGTGCGCGGCGCTGCTGCCCACCGCAGCGCAAGCCCAGTTCACTTACACGACCAATAACGACGCGATCACCATCACCAAATACACCGGTTCTGGCGACGTGGTGGTCATCCCCAGCACGACCAATGGTTATCCTGTCACCAGCATCGGGGTCGAGGCGTTCCTAAACTGCTTCAGCCTGACCAGCGTGACGATTGGCACTAACGTTGTCAGCATCGGGGACTATGCCTTCAATTCATGCACCAACCTGGCCAGCGTGATGATTCCCAACAACGTCACCAACATGGGGGGGTGGGCGTTCGACGACTGCAGCGGCCTGACCAACATCACCATCAGCACCAACATCACCAGCATCGGGCTCTCGGCGTTCTTTGGCTGCAAAGAATTGCGCAGCGTTAAGATCCCCAACAGCGTCACCAGCATTGGGGTCTACTCGTTCAGTGGCTGCATCAGCCTGACCAACCTCACGATCAGCACCAACCTTACCGAAATCGAAGATCAAGCGTTCGGTGGCTGCATCAGCCTGGGCAGCGTGGCGATTCCCAACAGCATCACCAACATCGGCGTCGGTGCGTTCGGTGGCTGCACCAGCCTGACCAACCTCACGATCGGCACTAACGTCACCAGCATCGGAACCAACGCGTTCCAAAACTGCACCAAACTGACCAGCGTCTCGATTCCCAACAGCGTCCTCATCCTCGAGGACTTTGCGTTCTCGACGTGCTCCAGCCTGACCAACGTCACCTTAGGCTACAACGTCAGGAACATCGGGAACGGGGCGTTCTATGCCTGCACCAGTCTGCCCAGCGTGACGCTGCCCCTCTTCCTCACCAACCTTGTAACTGGGGCGTTCAATGACTGCGACAGCCTGGTCTCGATCGCGGTGAATGGAAACAATGGCACATATAGCAGTGTGGGCGGGGTCTTGTTCAACAAGGACCAGACGACGCTCATCCGATGTCCGGGGGGCTTCACCGGAAGCTGCATATTTCCCAACAAGGTCACGAAGATCGCGGTTCAGGCGTTCTTCCATTGCTACGACCTGAAGCTCGTGGCGATCCCCAGCGGTGTCACCAGCATCGGTGGCAATGCGTTCCTAAACTGCTATGACCTGACCAGCGTCTATTTCACAGGCAGTGCTCCCAGCCTTGGTTCGTCTGTGTTCCTCGGTGACTCCAATGCAACCGTCTATTATCTACAGGGAAAAAGCGGTTGGAGTTCGCCGTTTGGCGGTCTTCCGGCTGTAATGTTGTCCGGCGGTTTCTTGCAGGTGACCGTCGCTCCGGCTGGGGCAATCACCGCCGGAGCGCAATGGCAGGTGGATGGTGGAGCTGGGCAGCCCAATGGAGCAATTGTTTCAGGTCTGTCAGTCGGCGATCATACGTTGAACTTCACCCCTGCCAATGGCTGGGCGACTCCCGTCAGTCAAAGTGTAACCGTCAGCGCGAATTCGGTCGCTACCGCCAGCGGCACCTATGTTCAATTGGGATACCAGACCAATAACGGCGCGATCACCATCACGGGCATGTTCCCCATCGGTATTAATCCTAAGTATGCGGTAGTCCTTCCCAGCACAATCAATGGCCTGCCGGTCACCAGCCTCGGAAACTATGTGTTCTTTGGCCAGGTCAGCCTGACCAGCGTCACAATCCCAAGCACCATCACCAACATCGGAACCGAGCCGTTCACATGGTGCGACCAACTTAGTGCGATAACGGTGGATCCGGCCAATCCAGTTTACAGCAGCGTGAATGGAGTATTGTTCAACAAGGACCAAACCACACTCGTTGCTTATCCGGGCGCCGTGGGCGGAAGTTACACGATTCCCCAAAGTGTCACCACCATCGGAGACTATGCGTTCGAATTGTGCGCCTCCCTTACCAGCATCGCGATTCCCAACAGCGTCACCAACATCGGGATCGGGGCGTTCTATGCCTGCACCAGTCTGCCCAGCGTGATGATCCCCAATAGCGTCACAAGCATCGGAGATCTGGCGTTCTGGAGCTGCTCCGGCCTGACGGGAATCTATTTTCACGGCAACGCCCCCAGCCTTGGTTCGGATGTATTCGACTATGACAACCATGCGACCGCTTATTGCCTGCCGGGGACTACGGGGTGGGCAACCTTTGATGCAAACAGTGGTTTGAATCCAGCAGTGCTTTGGCTGCCGCAGGCGCAAACCAGCACGGCCAGCTTTGGCGTGCAGACGAATCAATTTGGATTCAACATCACGTGGGCCAGTGACACGGTCGTTGTGGTGGAAGCCTGCACAGATCTGGCCAATTCCGACTGGACTCCGGTGGGAACCAACACTCTCACCGGCGGCTCCTCCTATTTCAGCGATTCGCAGTGGACGAATTATCCCGGCCGTTTCTACCGCCTGCGCTCGCCGTAGCTCCAACCGACAGTTGCCAAAGCCAAAACGGCCGCCGGAGCGCGAAGTTTTTTGAAACCAAAAAACATTTGCGCCGTCTGATTTGCTTTCAAGCG
>CAYPTV010000126.1:0-7712 GCA_964413505.1 uncultured Bifidobacteriaceae bacterium
CGGCGAACGACAAATCCATCGTGTGCCCCGGCTTGCCCGGAAAATCAATCGTGAAGCGGGCGAACACCGTGTCCACGGTTTTTATTTTTCCGAAGCCCCAGCTTCGGTGCGAGCAGCAGCCGCCTTCCACGAGTTGCGTGAGCGGCTCGATGTGCCGCCCCTCGATTTTTCCCGCCGCAGCCAGTTTTTCAAATTCTTCTTTCATAAAAAAATCGCATTTCTGTCGTCACGGATTCACTATGCTCCATTAAACGTGTTGAACGGCCAAAATCCAAGACAAATTGCGGCGCGAGTTTTGCAGCAGCGGCGCGCCAACGGCGAATTCACGGAGAATTTGCTGGAGCGTGCGCTTTATTCGTCCTCGTCCTCGAAAATGGGCGCTGACCAACCGGAGACGAGAACGAGGAGCGAGGACGAGGAAGAGAAAAGATTTTCGTCCGCCGACCGCGGGCTTTGTCAGGAAATCGTCTATGGCGTCGTCCGCTGGCAGGCCGCGCTCGACTGGCTCATCGCGCGGAAGACGAACAACCGCGAACAAAAACCCGCGCTGCAAAACCTGCTGCGGCTCGGCCTCTACCAGATTTTCTGGCTCGACCGGATCCCCAACCATGCCGCCGTCAACGAAACCGTCGAGCTTGCCAAGCAAAACGGTCTCGGCCCGCAGGCCGGATTTGTGAACGCCATTTTGCGCGGCTATTTGCGCGAAGCGGACGAAACCAGGAAAATTCTCTCCGATTTGAAAATTTCAAATCCGGCAATCGGTTTTTCCCATCCGCAATGGCTTGTAGAAAAATGGCAAAAACAATTTGGCGACGAAAAATTGCGGCGGCTTCTTGAATGGAACAACACCCCGCCGAAAACTTTCGCACGCGTGAACACGTTAAAATTTGGCAGCAGCCGAGGTGACGAGGCTCTTTCAAAGACGGAAACCGGCCAGAGCCTCCTCACGTCGGCTGCCGCAAATAAAATTGAAAACGCTGGCGATTTGCTCACGCGCTGGCGCGAAGAAAATGTGGAATATGATTTCGTCCGCCGCGATTTTTTTGGCAGGGCGGTCAGTCCTCTGACCGCCGACGGCGCGCACGGAGTGACGAGCCCTGCCGATTTCGAAAATCTCGTCTTCGATCTGAAATCGCATCCGCCGCTGAATTCGCTCGGCAGCTTTCGCGACGGCTGGTTTTACATTCAAGACCCAAGCACATTGCTTGCGCCGTTGGAATTGAATCCGCAACCCGGCGAAATGATTCTGGATTTGTGCGCCGCGCCCGGCGGCAAAACGACGTTCATTGCACAAATGATGAACAACGAAGGCAGAATTATCGCCTGCGACATTTCCGAAGAGCGGTTGAGATTGGTTCAAGAAAATTGCCGCCGCCTTGGCGTGACATGCGTCGAAACCGCGTCGGCTTCAACCTTCAACCTTCAACCTTCAACCTTCAACCGCGTTTTGGTGGACGCTCCCTGCTCCAACACCGGTGTCATGCGCCGCCGCGTGGATTTGCGCTGGCGGATTTCGCCGGAGGAAATTTCGCGACTTCAACAGACGCAGCTCGATTTGCTCAAGCTCGCCGCGACGAAATTAAAACCCGGAGGCATTTTGATTTACAGCACTTGCAGCCTGGAGCCGGAGGAAAATTCCGAAGTCGTGAAAGAATTTGTGCGCAGGCACGAAAATTTCAAACTGGAAACCGAACAACAATTATTGCCGTTTGCCGACAACGTGGATGGCGCGTATGTTGCGCGCCTGAAACATTCAACCTGATTTTGAATTATGGAACTCAATCTTGAAACCGATTACGCCGACCGCGCCTACACCATTCTCGCCAGCCTCGTCACGCCGCGACCGATTGCGCTCGTCACGACCGTCAGCGCCGACGGCAAGGTGAACGCCGCGCCGTTCAGCTTCTTCAACCTGCTCGGCGCGAACCCGCCCATCTGCGCGTTTGCGCCCGGCGACCGCGACAACGGCACGCCCAAGGACACCGCGCTCAACGTCCGAGCCATGCACGAATTCGTCGTGAACCTCGTGGACGAAAAAATTGCCGGGGCGATGAACCAATGCGCCGCGTCGCTGCCGTTCGGGGAAAATGAACTGGTTCGCGCCGGTTTGACCGCCGCACCGTCGTCAGTCGTGAAGCCGCCACGCATCGTGGAGTCTCCCGCGAGTCTGGAATGCGTCGAGTGGGGAACTTTACAGATCGGGAGAAACCGCGTCGTCATCGGCTTGATCAAGCGTCTGCATTTGCGCGACGAATTGTTTGACGTGGAGACGAAACGGGTGCGGACGGAAAAATTGCTGACCATCGGGCGAATGGCTTCGCCGCACTGGTATTGCAAAACGAGCGACCGGTTTGAAATGAAGCGACCGGATTAGAAGCCGGTCACATCCCCATGATTTGATAGCCGGAATCCACGTAAATGACTTGGCCGGTGATCGCCGCCGCGCCGTCGCTGGCGAGGAAAACGCCGGACGCGCCGAGTTCTTCGGGCGTGACGTTGCGCTTGAGCGGCGCGTGCGCTTCGTAATGCTTGAGCATGTCGCTGAATCCCGCGATGCCGCGCGCGGCAAGAGTGTTGACCGGGCCGGCGCTGATGCAGTTGACGCGGATTTTTTTCGGGCCGAGATCGTAGGCGAGGTAGCGCGTGCTGGCTTCGAGCGAGGCCTTGGCCACGCCCATGACGTTGTAATGCGGCACGACTTTTTCCGCGCCGTAATAGCTCATCGCCACGATGCTGCCGCCATCTGGCATCAGCGGCTCGGCTGCGCGTGACAGCGCGACCAGCGAATACGCGCTCACGTCGTGCGCGATGCGGAAGGCCTCGCGGCTCGTGTCCACAAACCTGCCTTCGAGCGCATCCTTCGGGGCGAATGCGACGGAATGCAGGAGCAAATTTAATTTTCCGAACTTCTCGCCGACGGTTTTGAAGACATTGGCTATCTCGTCGTCCTTCGTCACATCGCACGGCAGAATCAAAGTGTCCGCGCCGAAGGTTCCGGCGAGCTCGGCGACATTTTCCTTCACGCGCTCACCTTGGAAGGTGAACGCGAGCTTCGCGCCCTCGCGCGCCCACGCCTGCGCTATGGCCCACGCGATTGAGCGTTTGTTGGCGACGCCGAAGACAATCCCTGTTTTTCCGTCGAGCAATGGCATAAGTTCGTAATTCGTTGGATGGTTGAACCGTTAAATCGCGGCAAGGTTAAAACATTTTCGCGGCGCGCAAAGGAAATTCATGTTGGAGTTCAGACTTCAGCCTGTCTGCGAACAAGCTTGAACTCCACAACAATTCACAGCCTCGACTCGCGGCGGCGAACAAATTAAACTGGCGTGAATGGATTCACAAATTGCCGATGGATTGATTCAGTATTTGATGCTCGTCGGACTGCTGACGTTTCACGAATTCGGCCATGCGTGGACGGCCATGAAATGCGGCGACGACACCGCGCGCCTGCAAGGCCGCGTCTCGCTCAACCCGCTCGTCCACATTGACCCCATCGGCACGGTGCTGCTGCCGCTGATGATGATTTTTTTGCCGACCGGCGTGAGCCGTTTCATGATTGGCTGGGCGAAACCCGTGCCGGTGAACCCATACAATTTGCGGAACAAGAATCTGGACGACATTCTCGTGACGATGGCCGGGCCGGGCATGAATTTGATCCTGGCCATCGCACTCGTTGCATTTGCGCGCATCGGCCTGATTTTTCATTCAGTGCCCGTCGCGGAACTTTGCATCCAGGCGGCCCGGTTGAGCCTGCTGCTGTGCTTTTTTAATTTGATCCCGATCCCCCCGCTGGACGGATCGCACATTCTGCGCGTTGCGACCGGCATGAGCTGGGAAACTTACGCGAACTTTGCGCGATTCGGTTTCATCATCGTGATCGTCGTGATTCAAATTCCACTCGTGCAAGAAGTGATTTCGTCCGCAGTGGTCGGAACGCTCCTTTTACTGGGAACAATTTTTGGCCTTTCGTGACGCCGGTCATTTATTGAAATAAAGCTCCTCGGCGTTCCACGAAGCGTGGTCAATATCCATCGCGGTCACGCGGATGTTGCCGATGTTCGTGCGCGCGGCGGCATAATAAACCGGCTCGACGGTGTAAATTTCCGGCTGTTGCTCGCCAAGGATTTGCTGGACTTCGTCAAAATATTTTTTGCGCTCATTGAAATCGAGCGTTTTGACCTGCGCATCCATCAATTGGTCAATGCGCGCCTCCCATTCGGTGGAAGGAGTTTTCTGACGCGGAAACCACTGGTGCGAGAAGCCGCTGGATTTGAGAATGTTCATCATCATCGCGGGATCGGGTGGGCCGCCTTCGGAAAGCAGGATGCATTCAAAAAGGCAAGTGTTGTCCAGTCTGTCAATCAGCGTGTTGAATTCAATCGGCTGAAAAACGACGTGCATTCCGAGCTTCTGCAGATCATCCGCGATAAGCAGGCACATTTGCTGCCTCATGCCATTGCCGGTGTTGGTGTTCAGGACAAATTCAATTTTATTTCCGTCGGCATCGGTCAGGAAACCGTCGCCGTTTCGTTTTTCGATTCCAATTTCTTTCAGCAGTTCCAGCGCTTTGGCAGGGTCATGTGCATATTGGGGCGTATTTGGATTGAACCATTTTTTATTGCCGCGCGTCACAAAACCGTATTCCGGTTCCGAATGGCCGGAATAAACCGTTTTGACGATGGCGTCGCGGTCAATCGCGTAGGCAACCGCCTGGCGGAATTTTTGATTGCGAAACCATTTTAACTTTTTCGGGTCAACGAGCGGTTTGCCATTTTTGTCCGCATTCGTGTTTTGATTGAACATGATGAAGCCGTCGTCTGCGCCGGGACCCGGTTCGAGCAATTTTATTTTTCCGCCAGCCTCCGCCGCTTTGAACGTGTCATATTCATCCGGCTTGACGACGTCGTCTATGTCATCTTCCCCGTGCAGTATGCGCAGCGACACGGCGTTCCAATCCGGCACGATGCTGTAAATGACGTTGTCGAAATACGGCAGACGCGTGCCGTTGCTGTCCACTTCAAAAAAATATGGGTTGCGTGCGAGCAGGACATATTGCGCCGGCTTGTATTCCTGAATGATGAACGGCCCGCTGCCAACGATGTCCTGCGGTTTCCAGTTCACGCCGTAAGTGGAATTGAAAGTTCCATCAGCGACATATTTTTCCAAAATATGCTTCGGCATGATCGGCACGCCGGCGCCAAACACCGTCAAAAACGGTGCGAAAATTTCCGGTGTCACAACTTGAACCGTCAAGTCGTCCACCTTAGTCACCGTGAAATCTTTTCCGTCCACGCGCAATGCATCGGCCATGACCGGATTGATCTTCGTGTTGTAAATCAGATCATTGCAGGTGAACACCACGTCGTCGGCGTTAATCGGCTGGCCATCGCTCCAGTGCAGATTTTTTCGCAGATGAAACGTCCATGTTTTGCTGTCGGGCGAGTTTGTCCACCAGTCTGCAAGACCGGGGCTGACTTCTTGCGTGTTTGGGTCATAGCCCAACAACGAGGCGAAAAGAAAACGGTAAATGTCCTGCGATGATTGTTCGTTGCCCGTGACGGGGTTGAATGTTTTTGGGTCAACAAAAGTGGACAGCACCAGCCGTCCACCGGGAATTCCCGGATTGCAATCGGCGAGCAACGGCGGCTCCGGCAACGGATAATTGACCCGTAAATTTTTTGTTTCAGAATTTTTTCCGCAACCGCAAAAGCAAAAAATTGCCGCCGCGAAAACTACAAAAGCTTGAACGAACATCTTCATGCGTGACACATTAGCACTTACCTTCCCGCGCCGAAAGCGTCCTTTTCACTCGCAAGCGCGAAGTTTTTTTGCCACGTTTCCAGAGTATTTGCGATGTGGCAATTTATTTTCAAGCGTCTGCTGCACATGATTCCGCTGTTGATCGGCGTCTCGCTGATCACGTTTCTGCTCATGTCGCTCGCGCCCGGCGATTACTTCACCACGCTCCAGCAAAATCCGCAAATCTCGCCGGAGACAATTGCAAAACTCAAGGCGCAGTTCCATCTCGACCGTCCGTGGTATGTCCAATACCTCTACTGGTTCAAAAGCATTCTGCACGGCGACTTTGGATACTCGATGTCCTACAAAATTCCCGCCACCTCGCTCATCTTCGCGCGATTGTGGAACACCTTTGTGCTCTCATTTTTCGCGATGATTTTTGCGTGGGGTGTCGCCATCCCGCTTGGCATCTGGGCGGCGGTGAAAAAAGACACATGGGTTGACCGCTCCTGCTCGCTGATTTCATTCGCCGGATTGTCCGTGTCCGACATTTTGCTGTCGCTGCTCGCGCTGTGGTTTGCTGCGGCGACCGCCTGGTTCCCCATCGGCGGCGCGCAAAGCCCGGATCATGATCTGATGTCGCCGCTGCAGCAATTTTGGGATTTCACGCACCACCTTATATTGCCCGCGCTCGTCCTCGCCGCGTCCGATCTGGCCGGCATCATGCGCCAAATGCGCTCCAATTTGCTCGACACCTTGCGCGCCGAATATGTCACCGCCGCCCGCGCTCGCGGCCTCGGCGAAGGCTGGGTGATCTACAAACACGCGCTCCGCAACGCCATCAATCCGTTGCTCACGATTTTCGGCTACTCGCTCGCCGCGCTCTTGAGCGGCGCGTTCATCGTCGAAAACATCATGGCCTGGCCCGGCCTCGGCCGGTTGACGATGGAAGCGTTTTTCGCAAAGGATTCCTATCTCGTGGTTGATTGTGTCGTTATGGCCACGGCGCTGCTCGTCCTGGGAAATTTCATCGCCGACATTTTGCTCGCGTGGAGCGATCCCAGAATTCGTTTGAAATAAAAAATGGAAACTGACGCGACAATTTCAATTGCCGAAATGAAGCACACGCTGTCGCCGTGGCGGCTTTTTTGGCAGCGGCTCCGGCGGCGGAAAATTGCGATGGTTGGCGGCGTCATTTTAATTCTTCTTTACCTTGTCGCATTGTTCGCCGGCTTCATTGCGCCGTATGACTACAACCATCTGGACACCGACAACTCCTTCCACCAGCCGGCCTGGCCAAAATTATCCGGCTTTCATTTCGTCGTGCCGCGCTCCGAAGCGCAGCCGGGCAATTTCGCTTATCGCGAAATCCCGAACGACACGCAGCCGGTCCACTTTTTTGTTCGCGGCGACAAATATCAATTGTTCGGCTTCATTCCCGCTTCAATCCATCTGTTCGGCAGCGACGGCAATCATCCGGTTTATCTTTTCGGCACCGACCAGTTCGGGCGCGACATTTTTTCGCGGCTGCTTTACGGCTCGCAGATTTCGCTTTCGATCGGCGTCGTGGGAATTTTTCTGTCGTTCACCTTCGGCCTCATCATCGGCGGCGTTTCCGGCTATTTTGCCGGCGCGACCGACACCGTCATCATGCGATTCTGCGAACTCATCATGTCCATTCCCGCGCTGTATCTCATCATTTCGCTGCGCGCGACGTTTCCGCCGGGCATGAGTTCGTCGCAGGTTTATGCGATGATCATAATTATTTTGAGCTGCATCGGCTGGGCAAGCATGGCGCGCGTGATCCGCGGAATGACCTTGTCGCTGCGCGAACAGCAATTCGTCCTCGCCGCTCGCTCGCTTGGACAATCGAATTTCAAAATCATCGTGCGCCACATTTTGCCGAACACGCTGTCGTATGTCATCGTCGCGGCGACGTTGAGCGTGCCGTATTACATCCTCGGCGAAGTCGT
>CAYPTV010000127.1:0-7683 GCA_964413505.1 uncultured Bifidobacteriaceae bacterium
TCCACCGGCAGGCAGCGCGCGGCATTTCGAAAGCGCTGGCGCGCAGTCAAAATCATGTCCGGCTTGCGGCTAACTTCATCCGGTTTATCGGTGGAGACGTTCATTGGACTTCACACTCACTTAAACCAAGTTTAGGAAAATATGATAGACGATGAAAGCGGCAATATAAGCCAGGCCGGTCATATAAAAAATCTGGAACAGCGGCCATTTGAGGCTGTTCGTTTCGCGGCGGACGACGACGGAAGTGGCGAGACATTGCGCGGCGAGAATATAATAAACGAGCAGGCTCATGCACGTCGCGGTGGTGAAAACCGGCGCGCCGTTGCTGCGTGCCGCGTGACGCAGCGTGTCGTAAAGCGACGTGCGGTTTTGTTCCGCCGCATCTTCACCCACACCATAAACAACGGCCAGCGTGGAAACAATCACTTCGCGCGCGGCGAACGAACTGATGATGCCGATGCCAATCTGCCAGTCGAATCCGAGCGGTTTGATGGCCGGTTCAATGACATGGCCGATTTTCCCCGCAAAGGAATTTTGCAAGGCGCTTTGCGCGGTCAAGTGTCCGGCCGTGGCGCGAAGTTCGTCGGCTTGTTCTTTGTCGCCAGATTTTTCGAGTTGCGCGGCTTGCGCTGTCATTGCCGCTGCGGCGGCGGGCGGCGCGGACTTGGGATAATGCGAAAGCGTCCAGAGCAGCAGCGAAATCAGCAGGATGATTGTGCCGGCCTGTTTCACAAAAATTTTCGCGCGGTCGAACGTGTGCAGGAACGCCGTGCGCAATCCGGGCAGACGATACGGCGGCAGTTCGATCACCAGCGGCTTGCTGCCGCCCGGCAGAATTGTGCGCTGGAAAATCCACGCCATGCCGAGCGCGAAAAAGATTCCCGTCGCGTAAGCTCCCGTGAAAACCAGCGCGGCCTTGAACGGCGATTGCGGAAACAGCAGCGCCGTGATCATCGCGTAAATTGGAATTCGCGCGGAGCAAGCCATCAGCGGCGCAACGAGGATTGTCGCCAGCCGGTCGCGTGGATTTTCCACCACGCGCGCGGCCATGACGGCGGGGATCGCGCAGGCGTGCGCGGAGAGCAGCGGCACGAACGCCTTTCCCGGCAGGCCGAGCTTGCGCATGATTTTATCCATCACGAATGCGGCGCGCGCTAGATAGCCAGTGTCTTCGAGCAGCGAAAGCGCGAAAAACAAAATGCAGATTTGCGGCAGAAAAACGAGGATGCCGCCGACGCCGCCAATCACGCCGTTGACGAGCAGGCTTTGCAAATCAGGTTGCGTGACCTGTGCAGCAACCCACGTTCCGATGGTCGCGAACAGATGGTCAATGAGCTGCATCGGGATTTTGGCCACCCAGAAAATCAGGAAAAAAAATGCGAGCATCACGGCGAGAAACGCGACGACACCCGTGACGGGATGCGTCAAAAATTTGTCCAGTTTTTCCGTGCGCTGCGGACGGCGCAGGGCGGCGGCGTTCATCACCTTTGCCGAGACGGATTCGGTCCATTCGTATCGTTTTTGATACGGGCAGGTGGCGCAGGTTGTGACGCAATGCGTTTTGAAATGAGCGGCGGGTTCAATCGCGGCACAGCCGGCGAGCCGCTCGATTTCACGCCGCAATTCGTCTATGCCCCTGCCGGTGCGCGCCGCGACCGGCACGACGACGCAGCCGAGTTCGGCGCGAAGTTTTTCCACGTCAATGCGGATGTTCTCGCGCTCGGCCATGTCCATCATGTTCAGCGCGACGATGACCGGGCGTTTCAATTCCAGAACTTCGCCCGCCAGAAAAAGATTCCGCTCGAGATTCGTCGCGTCCACGACGACCAGCACGGCGTCTGGCGCGGGCTGTCCCGCGAGCCGTCCGCGCATGGCGTCGCTCGCCAGCTTTTCCTCCGGCGCGGAACTTTCCAGGCCATAAAGTCCGGGCAAATCAACCAAGGTGATTTCTTGGCCACCGATGGTCGTCTTGCCGATTCTTCGCTCAACCGTTGTGCCGGGAAAATTTGCGGTCTTGGCGCGCAATCCGGTCAGCGCGTTGAACAGCGTGGTCTTGCCCGCGTTCGGATTGCCGACGAGCGCCAATGTGAACGCGCCTTTTATTTGTTGCGGCAGCGGTGCAATTGTGATTTTTCCAAGCTGGCGGCTTCGCGGGAAAATTTCCGCGACGGGCGAACCTGAACCGTTTGAATGGAAATCACTCATGTCAGGAAAGATTTTGCAACGCGCAAGCTACGGGCGCGCAGACCTCCAGCCACACGCGCGCGGCGAGCGAGGCCGACAGGCCAATGCGCGAGCCGAAAATCTTGATGATGAGCGGGTCGCCGGATTTAACGACTTCAATCTGGCGTCCGACGCAAAGGCCGAGCGTTTTGAGGCGTTGGATGTCCTCACCATCCGTTTCGATGCGGCGCACCACGGCGCACGTTCGCGGCGGAAGTTCATCCAGCCGCGTCTCGTGAACAATTGTCGAAATCACCGTCGTCATTTCAAAATGACTTTAAGCGATGGAGTGGTTTCGGCTAACCCTATTTTGCTATCTATTGAACAAATATTGCTTGGCCGCAAACTCATTTGCCCGGTCAGGAAAAAGTTTTCCGCTCAATACGCCGTGCTCTTGTGCTCCACGCCGTGGCATGTCAGCGAGCAGACGCCTTTGAACACGCCGGTCGAGGTGTAGCTCAACTGGCCGAGCGAATTGGTGCTGACATACGTCGTGTTGAAATTGACCAGGTGCGGCGCGTTGACGATGCCGTGGGAATCGTGGCACGTCGTGCAGGCCGCTTGATCCGTGACGACATGGGATTCATGAAAACGGAAGCTGGTGTTGCTCAAGACGACCGAGCGGCTGTGGCATTTGTAGCACAGCGCGTAGGCTGCTGGGCTTTCGGCCTGAAAATCCGTCAGCGCGAGATTGCGCTCCAGCAACGGGCGGAACGCCGAGCCGTGCGGACCGTTCGCGCCGCCGCCGCCCGCGCCGGGGCTGCTGTCACTGTTGTGGCAGTCGGTGCAATAAATGATGCTGTTCACATTCCACGTCGGCGAAATCAAACTCGGCACGCTCGTAGAATTTTTCCCGGCGGCCTCGACCGGATGAAAGCTCTGGTTGCCGGTCGCGAATTGCAATCGTGTGTTGTTCTGCGGAAATTGCCGCGTCACCGTCGCCGGGCCGCGCTCAATGCTGTCGGCGTGGCAGCGGAAACAAACTTCGTATTCCTTCTGCGCCGGCTTGATGATGCCGCCCGCCGACGTGACGCCGACAACCCCGGCCATCGCGCCGGAAATGTTCGGCGCGACGGCGGTTGATTTGTTCGCCGCGTGAGAATTATGGCAGTCGGCGCAGGTGACGTGGCGTTCCGGCGGATTGATCGGGTCTTCGTCCGGGGTGTGCGAATCGCTGTTGAGCGTGATCGGGTGAACGCTGATTTTGTCAAAATCCGCCTCGACATTTTTTTGAACCGTGGTGCCGTTGTGGCAGACGAAGCAATTTTGTTCGGGCACGGCGGACTGCATCAGAAATTTTCTGCCGCCGGCGTTGTGGGTGACGTGGCAGCTTTCGCAGCCAATGGCCGCCAATGTAGACGCACGAACTGCAAGTGCCTTTGCACCGATTGAATTTTTTGCGACGCCGGAAATTTTTGCGGACACCGCCGCCGGCACGATGACCGATGAAATCGCGTGAGCGGATCCACTCCACGAATTTGGCTGATGGCAGGTAAGGCATAACATTGAGCCGTTGTTGTTCATCACCAGGAAATTTCCATACTGGTCGTTGTGCGGATCGTGGCAGGAGGTGCATTGCAGCAGGCTTTGCTTGTCGAGCCTCACCGCGCCGGTCAACTGGCTGGGGTCTTTGATTTCCGAATCGCGTGCCGCGAGAGCTGAATCGTAGAGGAATGAAATCGGATGGTCGGCGGACAAATCCGTGCCAAGATTGTTCGGGTCACCGACCGGCATCATCGTCGTGCCGCCCTGCATGGCAATCGGCGTCGTGCGGCTGCTCACATTGCCGAGCGCGACTGTGCCGTCGTGACAGCTCAAGCACAGGCGCGACGAGCCGTTGGGCTGCGGGATGTTGATGTTCAATGTGGTCATCCGCGAACTGCTGTAGACAATATAATTGGTCTCGCCGGACATGGCATGGTTCCACAACGGCGTCACGCCGCTCGCGCGATGAACCGTGTGGCAAAAAACACAGGCATCCGCTTCCGAACTTGCCTTGATGGTGCCGGGGCCGTTGACGGAAAGGTTGTGGACGGAATTGACGACGCTGTCCGCCTTCGCTTCGCTTCGGCGCGACAAGTCCGCCAGCAACAAAAGAAACATCAATCTGAAAATGTATTTTTGAAACGTTTTCATTGGCCGCCGAGGTATTTGAAAATCTGCACGCGACGATTGTAGCCATCGGCGATGTAAATGGTGTTGTCCGGCGCGATGGCGATTCCATTGGGCAAACCAAATTCGCCCGCGCCGGCACCGCTCTGGCCGAAGTTCAAAAGCAACTGGCCGGTGGCGTCAAAAATCTGCACGTTGTCAAACACGGCGTCGGCGACGTAAATGTGACCGAAGGAATCCGCCGCGACGCCCTTGGGCCGGCCAAAATGTCCCGACGTGTCGCCGCTGCTGCCGAATTGCGAGATGAATTTTCCGTCGTCGGAAAAAATCTGGATGCGGCAGTTCAACGAATCCGTCACGAGCCAGTGGCCACCGGCGTCGCCGGCGATGTGCGTCGGGAAATTGAACTCGCCCGGGCCGGTTCCGCGTTTACCAAATTTGAAAATAAAATTTCCGGCAAGGTCAAAAACGGAAACGTCGTGCGCCTGCGAATCCACGACCGCGAGCGAATTGCCGGAAATCGCCAGCCCGACCGGGCGGACGAGCGAATTGGTAATTTCAAAGGCGGATTTGCCGTCGTCGCGGAAAGCCAGCACCTTGCCCAGCGCGGAATCGGCGACGTAAAAAATTCCGTTGCGCCTTGCAACTGCAACCGGCGAAACGAACGCCGTTTTCCCCGATGCCGGATAGCGCCGCCATTTTTTATGTGTGAAATCCAGGTAGCAGACCAGGTTCGCGCCGGTGTCGGTCACGCAAAGATTACCATTTTCGTCTAATGCGAGGCCGAAGGGTTTTTGCAACGCGATATTTTCGCCGTTTTCGCCGGTGAGCCAGTGGCCGAAGCGCGTGAAGATCGAGAGGCTCTGGCCGATGTCGCGCGGGCCGTGCAGGCTGCGGACGTAGGCGATGCGCGGCTGGTCGGGCGGCGGCGGCCAGACGGGCAAGGATTTTTCCGACGCGGCTGGCGGCGACGTTGCGCACGAGGCAAGCAGCGCCGCGACGAGCGGCGCGAAAATCCATTTTGCTGGAAGGTTTTTTTTCACGTTCAAAAATTCCGGCGCATCCGCATAAAGACATAATTCCGTTCAAGCGATTCGGCGGTATACTGCTGGCTTTGAAATTCCCAGCCAAGGTGCAGCTCCAGCTTGCCGATAAACCAGTTGAGATAGCTGCGCGCAACGATCAAATTTTGATCCTCGCCAGCGCCGTTGTTTAGTTCGTAACCCACTTCGCTGTTCCAACTCAAGCCTGAAAAGGGCTGCCATTCGCCGCGGGCGGTAAAGGAATAATAGGTCGTGTCCGACGACGGACCCGATCCGGTGTTTGGATAAAAGCTCCATTGCTGGCGCATGTCAATGCCTGCGGTCGTGTGCGGCGAGGTGCGCCGCGAGTAGGCTTCTGACAAGGTGACGGATTGATAGCTGTAAAGCGAGGAATGGCGGTCGGTGTAATTGGCGTCGGCACGGAAGCCGTTCCACGAAGCGTCGCCACCGGCCTGGAGTTCGGAAACATTTTCCAGCACAAATCCCGGCGTGTCGGACTGGTTGTCGTTCAAATTATAGCGCGCGTAAATGCCCGCGCGTTGATGCCAGAAGTCGAGGCGGATTTGAAACTGGTTGTTGAACACCGAGTAGTTGCCGGTCGGGTTGGGCTGCACGGTGTAATTCACCTGGACGGCGGGCGAGGCGGACACATTGACATGATTCGGACCGGTGCTGTAAATCTGGATCTGCCACGGGTCGGTCGTGGTGATCACGTCGTAATCGCCGGCGGGCGCCGCGCCCTGCACGAGCGTGACGGTGCCGGAGCCGTTGTTGAACGTGACGTTTTGAACGGCCTGATCGAGGGGCTGCGTCAAAAAGAAAAGGCCGTTGACCGGAACGGTGTGGGATTCGTTGTTGATGGAAAGCAGCGAACCGGCGCTGCTCTGATGCGTCAGATCATAACTGGCGTCGTCGGTGATGGACAGATGGCACCATTCGCCAACCTGCTTGGAATAATCCTCTGAAACCGACGTGCCGGCGGACTGCTGTTCGAGCGACGCGCCGGGCGACGTGTTGTCCGCGCGCACGCCGTGAATGTCAATGGTCGAGGAGAGGCTGTCGTAAAGCTGATGCTGCAATCCCGCGCGCACAAGCTGGTTGATGGATTCGTCACCCTCGGTCGTGTAATAACCCAGCGAGTAATCATAAAAACTCCGGAGGTGAACCGTGTGTTCCATGCTGAAATCCAGCATCGCGTTCAGGTTGTCGGACGGCACGTCCTGTTCGTCCTGTCCGCTGAAGATGAACGACGAGTTCAGCGAGTTCCTGCCGAAATGCTCGGCGTCCGTCAGCGTAAGATAATGCGTCGTGCTCGAGTCCAGAAAATTTTCCGTCGAATAGGCCGAGCTGCTGTCGTATTGCGAGAACTGGTAGTTCAGGGAGGTGAAATTGTCGTTCTGCCGCGAACTGTTCGCCTGCAGGCTGAACGTGGTCGTCTCGGTCGTCGAATTCAGCGAAAGGCCGCTCGAATCGGTTGTGGAATGCTGGAACGAAAAATTCACCGGCACCGGGCCTTCGCGGTAGCCGCTCGTCACACCCCAGATTTCCGTGTCCACCGTCGCCGAGTTGAAAAAATCATAATGGGAATCCGAGTGCGAACGGCTGTAATTCATGACCGTCGCGTAAGGCTTCGCCTGAAGCCATGTCGCCATCAGGTTTCCGTTCAACAGCAGGCTGGTTTGCCGGCTCGACGCGCCGTCCACTGAATTTTGCTGCCAGTTGTAGCCCGGCTCGCTCAGCAGCGAAAACGTCAGCAGATCGGGATGATACAAAAACGAATCCCAGCCGATGCCGATCGTTGGCGCTAGATAAATATTCTCCGTGGTGGTCGTGCCGCCGCCCGTCTTGGAAACCTGCGAGACCCGCTCGTCTTCCGCGTCCATGCTGATGTATTCCAAACGCGGCAGGGTGAACTGCGGGTCGGGCTGGACCAGATAAATGGACTGCGCCAGCGCGCGCGCCGCACCCGCCGCCAGCACCAGCGACGCGATGGACGCGGGCAGATACCGGTGCATTTTTTTCGGTCGGAACGACATGGCCTAATTGGGTTTTGCGGACGGCTTCAAAAGATTTTTGTCCGTGCCGACATGCGGGTCGTGGCAGGTCGTGCAACTTTTGCCTTCAAATCCGGCGTGCCCCTTGTCGGCTTTCAAATCTTTGTCGTCATGGCAATCGCCGCACAATTGCAGGACATTTTTCACGAGCAGGGAATTTTCCGCCGACTGGTGCGGGTTGTGGCATGAGGTGCAATCCTCCACCACGTCGTGCTGGAATTTCGCCTTCTCCAGAAAATTGTCGTGGCAGT
>CAYPTV010000128.1:0-7678 GCA_964413505.1 uncultured Bifidobacteriaceae bacterium
ATGACAACAACCTGTTTCAACCGGTTTTGCCGGGCGCTCGTTTTGCTGGCCGCGCTGCTGGGATTTTCCGCAGGCGCGCAAACGTCCTTCATCTTCACCAACACCGCGCCGCGAGCCATACCGCGCCGAGCCAGCATCATTTTCATCCAGGTGGATGGCCTGGGCTATGGTGATTTGAGCTGCTACGGCCAGACGAACTTCCAGACGCCAAACCTGGACAAGCTCGCCGCCGCAGGAATCCGCTTCACAAATTATTTTGTCGCCGACACGAGTTATGCATCGCACGCCGCGCTCATGCTCGGAAAAAATCCCGACCATTTTGGCGCGCTTGCGCCGGACGAAACAACCGTCGCGCAACTCCTCCAAAATTCAGGCTATCACACCGGCCTGGTCGGCCAATGGACATTGGGGGATGAAAATTCCGGCGCCGCACCGTGGGAAAAAGGGTTCGACGAGTTCGCCGGATATTTGGATGCAAACTCTGCGGAAAATTTTTATGCCGATTATATCTGGAGCCTGCCGCCGCGCTATTCCTACGACAAGACCAGCGGCAAGTTCGTTGAATGGATTCCGGGGCAAGGCCCGCACGTCGGCGGCAGAGAAATGATTTACGCGAACACCCAGGGGAAAAACCAATATATTCCCGACCAGTTCACAAAATCCGCACTGAATTTTGTCCAAAACAACCAGCCCGACCCCTTCAACCAATACCGTCCGTTTTTTCTTCTTTTGAACTACAATATCCCAGTCGGAAAAATCGAAGTGCCGACGGACGCGCCGTTTTCGGAGGAATCCTGGTCGCAGCCGGAAAAAAACAGGGCCGCGCTTATTTCGCGGATTGACGGCTACATCGGCCAATTGCAGGAGCAATTGCAAAAAACCGGGATGACCAACAACGTCGCGATTTTCTTTTCCAGCGCGAGCATCCCAATGAAAACCGCATGGAACGACCCCGGATTTTTCCACAGCAACATTTCCACAAACGATTTTCGGGTGCCGATGATTGTTCAATGGGCGGAAACCATCCCGCCGGGACAGGTCAGCGGTGCCAAATGGTCGGCGCAGGATTTCCTGCCCACGGCGGCGGAGATTGCGTATGCAGATTCGCCGACAAACATTGACGGAGCCTCGGTCTTGCCTGCGCTGCTTGCACCGCCCAAAAAGTAAAATTATTTCGAGCCTGTCGGGATTGGCGCGCTGAAATCGCGCTCCTGCTTTTCCCGGTTCACGGCAAAACTCATCCATAAAGCCGCCAGCACAATTCCCAGCACGACCGCCGCGAGCACAAACCACGGCCATTTGTAATTTTGTTTCGGCGGAATTTCGCCCGGCTCATTCATCATAATAACCGGATCATAACCATAATTCCATCCGGCGGCGATGGCGATGGCGATGAATTTTCCCCTGAAAACTCGACCCGCGCGAAATTTCTGCTAAATTCCACGCGCTTTCATGCACGATCAAGAATCGCCAGAAAATCTGCCGGACGCACCGGCGCCAAAACCCGCCAATGAAAGCGCCTACGCCGTCTTGCGCAACGCGGACTTTACGCGTTATTTGACCGGACGTTTCGTGGCCTCGCTAGGCCAGCAGATGCTTGTGGCGGCGATTGACTGGGAGCTTTACCAGCGGACACATTCGGCGCTGTCGCTCGCGTTCGTCGGCCTCTCGCTGATGGTGCCGATGATCCTTTGCACGATTCCCGCCGGGCATTTCGCGGACACGTTCAGCCGGAAAAAAATCATCCTGGTCACGACGATCATTGTGGCGGTGGCGAGTGCCGGCCTCATGCTGCTTTCCTATTTCACCGCGCCGGTGTTCTGGATTTACATCTGCCTGATTGTGCTTGGCGCGGCGCGGACATTTTTATGGCCCGCAAGCGCGGCGTTTGTGGCCAGCCTTGTTCCGCGGGACCAATTTGCCCGCGCGGTCACGTTCAACAGTGGCGCGTTTCAATTTTCATCCGTCATCGGACCGCCGGCCTTCGGCGCGGTCGTCGCCCTGACGCCGCACGCGGAAGCGCACGCTACGGCATGGTCGGTTTATGCGCTGAACGTTCTGGCTTCGCTCCTTTGTTTCGCGCTCGTCGCGCCGATCAAGCATGTTCACAAATCCAAGCCGGCCGAGCCGGTTTCGGTCAAAAGCCTCATCGAAGGTTTTCGCTTTGTGTATGAGAGCAAAATCATCCTCGGCGTCATCACGCTCGATCTGTTCGCTGTGCTGCTCGGCGGCGCGGTGACGATCCTGCCGATGTTTGCAAACGACATCTTCCACACGGGCGCGGGCGGCTTCAGCTGGCTGCGCGCCGCGATGTCCATCGGCGCGGTCGTTTGCATGGCGATCATCGCGCACCGTCCGCCGCTGCAAAAGGCGGGAAAAACAATGCTTCTGTCCGTGGCGATTTTTGGCGTGGCGACAGTTCTGTTCGGCGTCGCCAACCAAAATTGTTTCGGCAACTGGCTGGCGCTGCCGAACTCATTCTGGTTCTGGTTCGCGTTCGCGATGCTCGCGCTGGCTGGCTTCGTGGACAACATCAGCGTCGTTGTGAGGCAAACACTGGTGCAGATCCTGACGCCGGACGAGAAGCGCGGGCGCGTCTCGGCGGTCAACAGCCTGTTCATCGGCACGTCAAACGAACTCGGCGGCTTCCGGTCGGGCATCGTGGCGTTTTTATTCACGACGCCGACGTTTTTGGGCAGCCCGCACGCGACGGGGGCGATTGTGTCAACCGTGAGCGGCGGCATCGGGACGATTCTGGTGGTGCTGGCCGTGGCGTGGATCTGGCCGGAGATTCGGAAATACGGAAAGCTGGCATAGTGACTTGACGCCGCCGTGCAGGAGTTTATTTTCGGCGGATGAGAAAGCTTTCGCTCTGGTTGTTTATTTTCGTTTTCACGGCCTCGCTTGCTCGCGCGCAGGACGACGCCACGCAGCAGCAGATTGACAAGCTGTCCGGTCAGGTTCAGGACATGCTCGACGCGCAGGCCGCGCAGGGCAAACGCATTGACGCGCTCGAAAAACAAATCGCCGACATGGGCGACAAACTTAGCCAGCCCGCCGCGAACAACAGCGCGAGTGCTGACGACCTGAAAAAACTCGCCGAGCAGGTTCAGGAACTCGCCAAAAAACAGCAGGACGACAACGACCTGATCTTGAAGGATTTTGAAAAGCTCGGCAAAGCCGGAGGCATTTCGACGCCGATCCATAAACCTGTGACAGCCATCCCGGCGACGGCTACGCCCGACAATTCACCAACGACGGGCGGCCAGCAAAATGGCTATTACTATCCAATCGCATCCGGCGACACGATTGCCGCAATCGCAAAAGCCTATCGTGCAAAAGGAGTCAAAGTCACGACGAGCCAGATCGTAGCCGGAAATCCGGGGTTGAATCCAAACAGCCTGAAAGTCGGGCAAAAAATCTGGGTTCCTGACTCGGCAGCGAAATAGCTGTCAACAGCTTTGCGCGGATTATTTGACTTTGAAGTGAACCAACAACACGCACGCCGCCGCGACCAAGCAGTAGAAGCCGAAAAATTTCCAGCGTCCGCCTTCGAGCCAGCGCGAGAGCCATTTCAAGGCGAGCAGCCCGGCGGCGAAACTGAAAACCATCCCGACCAGGCCGGGCATCAAAAGATGTAGAGCGGATTCCTGGCTCAATGAATGTTCTTTGATGAGGCGATGAGTTTCCTGGGCGATTGCCGCCGGCGTCAAAACGACTGCGAGGGCAAAACTGAATTCTTCCAACTTTTGTTTTGGCAATCCGAGCAGCAGTCCCGTTGAAATCGTCGATCCGGAACGCGAAAATCCGCGGAACGGCAGGGAAATTCCCTGCACGATTCCAATCAAAGCCGAATGTAGCGGCTGGATTTCTGAATTGCGCGGAAATTTTTCCTCGCGACAGCCGGAATAAATGATCAGCACGCCGACCGCCGCCAACGCCGCGGCAATGAGGGGCAGTTTGCCGAACAATTCCTCCACGTCACCACCGTGCGTGATAAATTTCTTGACGAAAAATTTCAGCCCCAAATAAACGACCGCAGTGCAGAAACTGGCGAGGATGATTTGTATCGCGAACCACTGACCCTGGCCGGCGGACTGGAAATAATCGCGCCGCCATCCTTTCCAGAAATAAACGATGACGGCGAACATCGTGCCGGTGTGCAGCATGACGAGCAGCATCGTCATTTCGGGGCTGGACGGATCGAGTCCCATGATTTTTTCGGCGGCGATGACGTGCGCGGAACTGGAAACCGGGAGCAGTTCGCACGCGCCCTGAATCAGGGCGAGAACCAGTATTTGTAAATAATAATTGAGCATAATGTTTCAGTGCGCGGCGCGCGGACTGGAAAAATTTGTCGCGGCGGATTTATTTTTTTCTACCGAAAAACGAGGTTTCGCCATTGCGCTGCTTGATCTTGAGCTGTCCCAAAATCGAATGCCAGCCGATGTAAATCTTGTGCCAGTTGTTTTCGATGCCGCGCAGGTCGCCCTCGCTCATCTCGCTCAAATAGCGCAGCGACGGCGCGTAGCCGATGAGCGTAATGATTTCGTCTTTCGTGGGCGCCGCGACTTCGATGGCGGAAAAAATCATCTCCAGATCCTGCGCGATGATGCTCTTGAGATCCAGAAAACGAGTCTCGTCGTCCTGCCCGAATTTTTTGGCGCGCGCGATATTGACGAAGTGGTTGAACTGCTTCCAGCACTCGATATGCGTCTCGGTCTGGCTGATCAATTGTTCAATCTTGTTGCTCATGTTTTGGCTTCGGCTGTCGCAAGCGGATTTTTTGGCAGAAGGAAGATGATCGCGCCGCCCTGCATGTCCCGCGCACTGATCTTGAGGCCAGCAAAATCCAGGCTCACCTCGGCCAAGGGCATTTGCACCGCGCGCGCCTCTCGGAATACCGACAGGACTTCCTTCGCAATTCCGTCCAGCACCGCCGCAGGGCAATCGGCCGCCACAGTGCCGGTCATCACGTGGCCGTGGCGGTCAACGGTGAAGCTTCCCGACGGCAGCTTGTGGACCGCCGCCGGGCGCGAACTTGAAAACCATTTTAAGAGTCCCATGACAGTGTCAATTTTTTGGACTGCTCGAACAATTCCGTGGACGCCGATTCTCCCGGCCAGCCCACGACGAATGTTTTTCCATTTTGCGGCAACAAAAGCAGGTGGCGTTCCAAATTGTGTCCCGCAACATGCGTCAGCGGCCCGGCGCTCAAAGTTTCGCCAAGCCGTTGCGCCGATTTTTCAACCATGCGCGTCCAGGCGGCGAGCTGCTCGGTGTTTTTTGTGCCCCAGGCTTTCGCCGCAATTTCCTTTTTTGCTGGAACGGTCACGATAAATTCCGCGCCCGCGACGGCAATCTCGGCGAGCTGTCCGATGAATTTTTGCTGCTCCAGTTCTTCCACAGAGCCGGGGTTGACGGCTTTTTCCACGGTTTCTTCCAATTCAGCCAGCATTGATTCCAGGGATTTGGTCATGGTGCGGGCGCGTTCCGGCTCGGGAGGCAGGCTTTCAAACGTGCCGGATTTCCATTTCAAAATGCGCCGGAACGCCGCCTCGCCGTCCGCGCCGTCGGCCGCGGCGTCCGTCAGTTCACCGTGCTGAAACCAGATTTTCCCGATGTGCGCGCCGGAATTGATTCGCAGCACGCTCGAATTGCCAGCGAGACATTCCATCTGGATCACGTCCAGAAGATTTTTCGGCTGCGCGTCGCGGAACCCGCCCGCGTCAACCTGCCCCAAAAGCGATTCGATGCAGTCCAGAAACAGCTTTGAATTCTGCTGCATGTCCGGCTTGAGCCAGAACAAATCCACGCCCAGCGCATACGCGCGCGACCGGAACTGGTCGTCCTGAAGCCCCGTGAGCACCACCGTGCGCAATTCGGGAAAACGGCGGCGCACGATGGACAGCACCTGCAACCCGTCCATGCGCGGCATCTTCAAATCGCAGATCAAAATGCGGAACGGCGTCGCGTCGAGCATGGAGAGCGCGCGGACGCCCGTGGCCGCCGTGCGGATCTCCGGCTGGCTCGGCAGTTGCGCCAGAAAATCGCGGCACATGTCCAGCCAGTCCGCGTCGTCGTCCAAAACCAGGATTTTATGTTTCGCTTCCATTCCGCTCGCGACTATCGCTAACGCCAACGCCCTTCAAACTCAAGCTTATTCTTGTTTCCAAACACCCAGCGCAACGAGTTCTTCCGTCGCCAGCTTCGCCCAGCCACGGTTCGCCTTCGGGCTGGCCGGACTCGGATGCAGCATCTGGCCGACGTTGATTTTCAAATCTGCCGCGACAATTTCCGCGCGCGCCTCCGCCCAGCCACCGACGCCGACCAGCCATTCCGGTTCGAGGATTTCCAGCACGCGCCGCAAATGCGCGTCGCAGATTTTCAGCAGTGGAATTTTTTCCGATGGAGGCAGTTTGTCCGGCGTCAAATTCGCGCCGCCCGCTTCCACGAACGCCAGCGGACAATAATTGACTATGAAATGCCCCTTGAAAAAAATTTCCGGCGCACCGAACCGTTCCTTGAACAATCCCCAAAGCCGACGCCCGCTCACCTCGGAATTGGGACAGTGGAATCCAAGAACGGGACGCTTGGGATTGAAATCCTCCGGCGCGCCGACTTTTGCGGAAATTTTCAGCCAGTCACGCACCGCCGCCACTTCGCCAAAGGGAATCCCCGTCTGCACCATGCCGAACGGCCCCGGATTCATGCCGAGAAAAACGACGCGCTTTTTGCCGCCGCCGAATTTGCGCAAATACTTTTCATGCGCCGCCCGCGCGTAATCCAGCGGATTATAGACGTGCGTGACCGGCAGCTTGAATCTCAAGCGATCCACCTCTGCGCACAATTCGCGCGCTGCGGCGATGAGTTGTTTGCTTTCTGCCGGCACGCGGTGCGTTACAGCTTGGAGTGGCTGCCGTCGCAGAAGCAAGGGTTGCTCGTGTGCTTGCAACCGCACCACGCCACGGTCCTGGCCTCGGTGATCTCCGTCTTCACGGGCGCGAAGCCCGTGCATTTGTGCGAGCCGTCGCAAAACGGCTGGCTCTTTGACTTGCCGCACGCACACCAATAATAAGTGCCGGGGTCAACTTTTTGGACGATGGGGGATTTTTGGGCAATGGTTGGTCCGCTCATGTGTTCTTTGTAACGGCTGCCCGCTGACGCCGCAAATAAAATTATTTCTTTTCTGGAATCCACGTCATTTTCCGGTTCAACGACGCCGGACGGTGTGCCAATCCTCATGAAAATTCAATTCTGTCACATTGATTCAGCTTAGACACTGCGCCAAAATTGATTCGCCTGACGCGGGGGATTTTTGCATATTACGTCGCATGAAATCCATGACGGGTTACGGTCGCGGCGAATGCGCGCGGGACGGCTTCAAAATCACCGTCGAGCTGGGCGCGGTCAACCGCCGGCAGTCGGAAATTTCCGTGAGCCTGCCGCGCGAGCTGGAGACGCTCGAAACGCGGGTGCGCGACGCCATCAACGCGCAGGTCGCGCGCGGGCGCGTCACGGCGCGCATCGGCATCCACGCCGCCGAGGGCAAATCAACGGCGCGCTCGCACATCAATTTCCTGCTGGCAAAGGCTTACGCGGCGGAACTCGGCAAGCTGGCGAAGTCGCTGAAAATCTCCGGCGAAATTTCGCTGGACCAGATTTTGCGCGCGCCGGG
>CAYPTV010000129.1:0-7640 GCA_964413505.1 uncultured Bifidobacteriaceae bacterium
GATTGATTTTTCTGACGAATGATGGACAATTCGCGTTGCGCCTGACGCATCCGCGTTACGGTGTCCGAAAAAAATACATCGCGACGGTCGAAGGCAAGGTGGAGCCGGCAATGCTGGCGGAGTTCACGCGCGGCATTTTTCACGGCGGCGAGCGGTTGAAGGCGGAAAAGGCGCGGCTCATGGGCAGCAGCAACGCGAAGAGCGTCGTGGAACTGGAGCTGGCCGAGGGCAAAAACCGCGAGGTGCGGCGGATGTTTGAGTCGCAAAATGTTCCGGTGAAAAAATTGCAGCGCGTGCAGATCGGGAAAATAAAGCTGGGCGAGTTGAAACTGGGCAAATGGCGGACATTGACAGAAGCGGAAATAAAAACTTTACTGTTGGAATCATGAAAACAAATTGCTGGCTGGTTTTAGGAACGATGATTGCGGCAAGCGCAATCGCACAGGACACAAATACTTTGCCGCCGATTCCCGCGCCGGTGGCTTCTCCTTCAGCGGAGGTCGCGCCCGCAGCCGCCGTGGCCGACACGAACGCGCCGGTCTCGCCGGTCAAACACAAGAAACGCATCGCCGCGCCGAAGAAACTTGCCGAACCGGCTGTCACGCTCGCGCCCGGCCCGGCGGAAGTCGCCGTCACCAATCTCAACGTCCGCGGCCAGGCCGGCCTCAAGGGCGAATTCATCGCGCACATTTCAAAGGGCGACGCCGTGACAGTCCTCGACCAGATCAATCTTGGCAAGCACAAGGCCGACGAGCCGGCGCAATGGGCCAAAATCGCGCTGCCCGCCAGCGTGAAAGTCTGGGTTCGCGCGGCATTCATTGACGTGACAAACAAGGTTGTCCTGCCGAGGAAATTAAACCTGCGCGCCGGGCCGGGCGAAAATTACAGCGTTCTCGGCGTGATCGAACGCGGCACGCCCGTTTCCGAAATCATCACGAAGGGCGACTGGACACAAATTGACGCGCCGACAAATGCCTACGCTTTCGTCGCGGCCATGTATCTCAGCCAGGTAGCGTCTGGCAATCTGGCCACGAACACCATCTCCTCGGCGGAAACCGAAACGCCCATGACCACCAACAGTGTTCCCGAATCGCAGCCACTCGTGACCGAGCCGACCAACACCGTGCCGGAAGCGGTTGACACCAATGCCGCACCGGCGGCTGACACCAACGCCGTAACCGCTCCGACACCGGAGGTTGACACCAACACGCCGGCCCCGCCGCGCATCGTGACGCACGAAGGCGTCGTGGGATACACCGCCAGCCCGATTTCGCCCACGGATTTCAAATTATACGATCCGGACACGTTCCAGAACATTGATTATCTTTACACCACCTCGAAGGATCTCGACTTGAAGCGCTACGTCAACATGCGGATCATCGTCACCGGCGTGGAAGGGCTTGATGCCCGCTGGCAGGATACACCCGTCATCACCATCCAACGCATCCAGGTGCTCGATACCAATGCCGTCCACCAAGCCACCATCAAGCACGCGCATTGACGGCCGCGCGATCGCCGCGCAAATCCTGCGGGAACTCGCCGCGCGCGTCGCGGAACTGAAAAAACGCGGCGCGGCTCCCGGCCTCGCGTTCGTGCGCGTCGGCGAGGACGCGGCTTCAAAAGTCTATGTCGGGCGCAAGGAAAAAACCTGCGCCGAACTCGGCATATTTTCCGAAACGCACGTTTTAACGGAACAAACTTCCGAGACGGATCTGCTCGCGCTGATTGCGAAACTGAATTCCGATGCGCGCCTGCACGGGATTCTGGTTCAGGCACCGCTGCCGAAGCACATTTCGGAATCAAACATCTATTCCGCCGTCCTGCCGGAAAAGGACGTGGACGGTTTTCACCCGGTCAACGTCGGCAAACTGATGCTCGGCGACGCCGGAGGTTTCCGTCCCTGCACGCCGGCGGGAATTGTCGAACTGCTCGCACGCTCGAACGTGAAGACGGACGGCGCGGAAGTTGTTGTGCTCGGACGCGGCAACATCGTCGGCAAACCGATGGCCACGATGCTCTGCCAGAAGGGCAAAAGCGCGAATGCGACCGTGACGATCTGCCATTCCGCCACGCGCGACATCAGATCGCACTGCCTCCGCGCGGATATTTTGATCGCCGCGATGGGTGTTCCTGAGTTTGTGAAGGCCGACATGGTCAAGCCCGGCGCGGTGGTGATTGACGTGGGCGTCAACCGCGTTGATGGAAAAATCGTCGGCGACGTGGACTTCGCCGCCGTCGAGAAGATTGCCGGGAAAATCACGCCCAACCCCGGCGGCGTCGGCCCGATGACGATTGCGATGCTGATGCAGAACACCGTGCGCGCGGCGGAGCAAGGCGTTGCATCGTTGAAACGTTAAATCGTTACAACGGATTCACGATGCGATAATTTTCCGATGTAACGATGCAACAACTTTACGATTCAACGAATTTATGAACGCCACCCGAATTCTCCCCGACCTGCAATCCTCGCTGCTCTGCGAGGAAGTCCGGCAGGAGGCCAATGGAAATTTTTTCATCATCGGCGTCGTCAACTTCATCCGCGTGCCGCAACTGCCGGTTGTCGCCGCGCGGCTCTGCGTCTTCAACCGCTGGACGGCGGGCATCGGCCAGTTCGTCGAGGGCGTGAAGCTGATCGCACCCGACCAGACGACCGTCCTGCGCAAGGGCGAGATGAAATTCGAGTTGCGCGACGCCGCGATGCACTCTACCAACGTCATGGTCTTCGGACAGGTCGAATTCAAGGTGCCCGGCACTTATTACATCGAGGTGCTCGTGGACGACGTCATGAAATTGCGCTATCCCGTTCCCGTCATCCATGCGCCGCCGCAGAACCAGAATCCGCCAACGCCGATGCCGGAACAGCCAGCCTGATCTTCCAGCCACAGATTGAACACGGATGAAACACGGAAACAATTTGCGTGGGAGCCGCTGACGCCGCGCGGCGTGGCTGCGTTCGCGCACGCAAAATTGAGCCGCCTGGTGCTCGTTCAGTTCATCGTCGCGCTGCTCGCGGCGTTTTCCGCACTCTGGTTTCTCGACAACGGCTGTTTCCCGACCATCCGCGCGGCCATTCAAAGCCTGCCTGACGACGGGAAAATTTCCTCCGGCAATCTTGACTGGCACGGGGATTCGTCGCAAATGCTCGCCGAGGGAAAATTTCTGGCGTTCGACGTTGACTTGAACCATTCCGGCCAGATCACCTCGACCGCCGACTTGCAAATCGAATTCGGCCGGGGAACCGTATGTGTCTTTTCATCGCTGGGCTACGGCTACGGGAAATTTCCGTATCCGCCAGACCGCCTCGCGCCGTTCAACCGCCCGGAGCTTGAACCCCTCTGGGATGCGTGGGCGGCGGAAATTCTTTTCATCGCCGCCGCCACGACCGTCGTCGCCTTGCTGTTGATCTGGTGGATTCTTTCGACAGTCTATTTTCTCCCGGTCTGGATCCTGGGATTCTTCGCGAACCGCGACCTGAATTTCCGCGCAAGCTGGAGACTGTCCGGCGCGGCGCTCATGCCGGGCGCGCTGCTGATGACAGCGGGCATTTTCCTGTATGGTTTTGGATTCATGAATTTGGTTTCGTTCGGATTCATTTTCGCGTCGCATTTTGTCCTGGGCTGGATTTACCTGTCCGTCAGCCTTGTGTTTCTTCCGCGAATTTCAGAAGCCAAGCCGAAGGCAAATCCGTTCACGGACAAAAAATAGCCCTTCCCGCCGCTGCCGGGTTGTTTTCCCTAAAGAATGCGGCTTTCTGCCGAAAGCCGCTACGCCACTTTTGCAGAGGTCTCCTGTAGGACAAAAAAACAAGGCCACACCCCCCACCGGGTCAGGCTTTTCGGATGATCTTCAAGGCGACGCCGTAATCTTCGGTTGCCGTCCGTATTGCGGGCAGAGCCACGGCCAGTCCATTTTCATCACGCGCGAATTTCAATTCGCCGGACGAATCTGGAAGAGGGATGCTTCCGATTTCGCCCTTGTAATCCGCCGAGCCGCCAGGCTGGCACCGGTGGCGAGTGCGGAAGCTTTTAGAAAATGGCGGCGCGAAAATGGAGTCTTCATGTGGTGAAATGGATGCGGGGATGATTGTTCATCAAAATTTCAACCTGGCAAAGAATTATTGGGGGCAACGCCGCCGTTGCCCGCGCCTTGCGACCGGGCATGAAGATGACGCGCAGCCGCCGCTTCATCCGGCAACGCCGGGACAAGCGGCTATTGAAGGCCACCGTCCAGCCGCACAGCTCCCCCCTTTCCAATTTTTATTTCGCGCGCCAAAGTTCCGTAGCGGATCCTGCACGGATTTCCGGCAAGGGAATGGATGGTGGCGGAAACCAGCTTTCCATTCTTCCATCCCATGTCCACGGTGAAGCCGCCGCGCGCGCGCAGGCCTAGAACGCCGCCGTCCGGCCATGCCGGGGGAAGCGCGGGAAGCAGGTTGATTTCGCCGTCCTGCGATTGCAGCAGCATCTCGCACATGCCGGCGGTGATGCCGAAGTTGCCGTCAATCTGCATCGGCGGATGCAGGCCGAAAAGATTCAGGCAGGTGTTGCGGCTGGAAAAGAGCTGCTGCATCTCGCGGTGCGCGGCCCCGCCGTCCAGCAGGCGCGCGTAGAGCGCGGTTCTCCAGCCAAAGGACCATTCGCGAACGTCGCCGGTGTCGCCGCGCGCGTCGAGCGAAACTTTGGCGGCTTTTGCCAGCGCGGGGGTTTGTTCGACGCTGATCTGCCTACCGGGAAACACCGCAAACAAATGCGACGTGTGGCGGTGGTGGTCGTTGGGCGTGTCGAGTTCGGGATATTTTGGATCGTGCTTCTCGGTCATCCATTCGAGCAACTGCCCCCAACTGCCGATGCCGGGCGTGGCCAGCTTGTCCCTCATCGCGGCGATTTTGTCGCGATAATCCTTGTCCACGCCCAGCGCGTCCGCCGCGCCGACGTAATTGTTGAACAGATCCCAGACGATTTCCTGGCTGTAGCTCACGCCGTCCTCGGTCGGGCCGTGTTCCGGCGACCATGCGTCGGGCACGACGAGCCTTCCGTCCGGCAGGGTCTTCAAATGATCCTGCCAAAATCCGCAGACCTCCTTGAGATAGGGATAGGCGGTGTCGGCCAGGAATTTTTTGTCGCCGCCGAACGCGTAGTGCTCCCAGAAATGCCAGCCATACCAGGCGTTCGCGGTGTTGTCCCATTTCCAGCCCATGCCGCCATAGATGTTGTGCGAGGTGCGGATGGCAAAGCCGCGCCGGGCAAAATTTCCGTCGGCGGTCTTGAACTCATTCGCCGCCATGGTGGCCGTGCGCCACGCGGGCATCTGGCTTTCCACCAGGTCAAAGAACGGCTGCGCGCATTCGGCGAGATTGGCCGGCTCGGCAAGCCAGTAGTTCATCTGGACGTTGATGTTCGCGTGATAATCGGAATGCCACGGGGGCGTGTCGCTGTCATTCCAGAGGCCTTGCAGGTTTGCAGGCAGGCCGCCGGGACGCGAACATGAAATCAAAAGATAGCGGCCGTATTGGAACAGCAGTTCCTCAAGCTGCGGGTCAACCGTCCCGGCGGCGGCGACCTTGCGCTTGTCGGTCGGCAACGCGAGCTGTTCCGGCGAGGACTTTCCCAGGTCCAGCGAGACGCGGTCGAACAGCGCGTGAAAATCCTTTTCGTGCGCGGCCTTGAGCGCGCCGTATTTTTTGGCCGCCGCGCCTTCAACCTCCTTCGTCACGCGCCCATGCGGATCTTCGCCGCGAAAATGTTTCGCGAAGTCCATCGCGTAATCCGTGCCTGCCGCGACGATGAGAGTGAGGCTGTCGCAATTTGTGAAATCAATCGCCGGGCCGTTTGTCTGGAGCGAGCCGCCGGCATTGAGCACGACCAATTGCGCCTCGTATTTCAACCCGTTGGAAAGCGCCCCCGCGTCGGTGAGATGATTTTTCGCCGCAACAATTTTTGCGCCGTGCGAATCTTCCAGGCCAAGGCTGCCGGTGTAACTGCCGGGCTTGTCGGACGTGAGCCGCACGACAAGCACGCCGTCGGCATGGCTGCAAAAATACTCGCGTGAAAACTTGACGCCGTTCACCGAATAGCTGACGTGCGCCAAGGCGTCGCCGATGTCGAGATCGCGCCGGTAATCCGAAACGGTTTCATGCCCCGGCAGGTTGATGAACAGTCTGCCGAGCATTTGATACGCGCCCATCGTGTCGTAATCGCCCGAGGGGTCGCCGTCGCCGGTCCACAGGCTGTCCTCATTGAGCACCACGCTCTCCCGCGCCGTGCCGCCGGCGACCAGCCCGCCGATGCGTCCGTTGCCGATGGCCAGCGCCTCGTTCATGAAATGGGAACCCCTGCCGCCGCCCATGCCTACGACCGGCTGGCCCGTGCCGCTGGTCAACGGCTCCTCCGTCGTGCCGGCGACCGGCTGCTGATACCACAAGACCAGATCGCTGGCGGAAACAGCCGTGACCGCGCAAAAAAACAGACAAATGGCAAAACAAAATATTTTCATCCGGCCAATCCTATCCATCATCGTCCCGTCCGTCCAACATGATTGAGACGCAATCGAAAAATCCGGGCCGCTTCCGGTCATCGCGCTGCGATTTCAAATCAATTTCGCCAGGACAGTTGACAATTGTTCCGCCGCGAACCTGGTTTTCCTCCGCAACTCCATCAACGCGCCGATTTTCCCCGGCGACCTGGCGATGGCCAGAAACAATTTCCCGAAATCCAGGTTCTTGTCCGGCTTTGACAGCGCGTTGAAATCCAGCGGCAAATCCTCGCCCGCCGTGTCGGAAATCACGCGCACCGTCGCGCAAGGAATCCCCTGCCCTGCGCAGACGGCGTGAATCGCCGCCGATTCCATCTCCACCGCGTCCGCGCCGGTTTCATCGCGCAATTTCTTTTTTTCGGCCACGGTGGTGGCGATGCGGTCGGCGCAGAAAAATTTCGCGGGCTTGGCGCCGGCGGCTAGTAATTTCTCGTAGCAGCCGACGTCAGTCGGCTCTAACTTTTCCCCGGTTTTAATTTGAGCCTCGTCACCTCGGCTGTTACTGGAAGAAATTTCAAACACCACGTCGCCAAGTTTCAAATCAGGATTCAATCCACCGGCGAAACCGCAGGTCAGCACAAGTTCCGGTTTGTAGGAGACGACGTGAGGAGTCTCTGACTTTTCTTTAATTTGAGTCTCGTCACCTCGACTCCTACGAGAATTCAGAAATTCGCGCAGGGAGTTCCCGGCGTTCTGGCGGCCGATGCCGGTGATGAGAATGGAAACAGGATGGCCGCGGCGCAAGCCGCTCCGAAACGGCGCGGCTTCTTCTTTCAGGGCGAAACAGACGAGCGTGGACATGGATTAAAACCCGGCCAGTGTGACAGCCGGACGTGACTGGCGCAATCTCGGCCGGAATGACCGCACCGCCGGATTGTCCAACCCAACTCCCCGAGCCTCCAGCCATACCGCCCGATGGTCGGGCAGTTTCCCCCGAACGTCCGTCCGCACCGCCCGGTCATCGGACTATTCTGTCCGATCATTCGACCATTCTGTCCGATCATCCATCCGCACCGCGCAACCTTCGGACTATTCTGCCCGATCTTTACGCAAGTCTGTCCGACCATTCGACCATTCTGTCCGACCTTTGCGCAAGTCTGTCCGACCAT
>CAYPTV010000130.1:0-7625 GCA_964413505.1 uncultured Bifidobacteriaceae bacterium
CCTGACAACCACAAACACGCGCCTGCGCGAATTTTCTAAAAAATCTGAATGGCGGTGTCTTTTAACCAAAGTTCGAACATACTTCAATGAAAATCCTGACGTTTGACCCCCTCCACATACCCCTCCACACAGTTGGAAGGGTGCTGATCTGAATTCGTCCTTTGTTCACACTGCGATTCGCGCATTTTCGCATTTCGTGACACCCCCGACATCGGTCGGTTTTTGCCGCTGCTGCGGCTTCGGGCTGCGCGTGGCCTCACGGCCATGCTCGCCCAAAAACCTCCCTCATCGCTCACGCGACAAACGGGTTCACCCACGGACGGGTTTAGGCGTAAAAGGACAAGAAATGTCTTTTACGGAAGAAACGAGTTTAACGGGTTACACGGGTTCGTGAACACGCTTCGCGGGAGCGGCCAAAGACTTGTGAGATTTTCCACTGTCGGCGTCTTTCAGGACTGTGCCTTTCGTGGAAAAACATCACAAGATTTTGGCCGATGGAATGAGCGGGCGAGCCAGCGCGAAAAATACCTTCGGACACTACGGAAATTTTTCGCGCACGCTCGCAGTGATCCGCTCATACGAGTTTGAACGGGTTTTGCGCCGAAGACTTGTGAGCTTTCTGCGCCGTGCGGGGATGTCCGCCTTCGCCCTTCACCCGCTCCGGCTGGACACCCCTCCCGTGCTCGAAACATCCCAAGACTCCGGCTTGAACGGGCGGGCGAGCCAACAGGTCATTTCTCTTTCCGCTGCGCTCCAATCAGAATGTCCTGCTCGCTCGCTTGATCCGCCCTTTGGAACGTGAACGAGTTAAGAAAAAATATGGAATCCGGCTGTGCCGGATGCACGGCTTGTTTCCCCCCGCCGTCCCAATCGCAGTTCGTTCGCCGCCGCCCTCTTTCCATTATACCAGCCGGTCAATGGGCAAGCCATTGACTGCGGCTGGTGCGTCAAGAGTGCGGGACGGCTCACGACCGCCACGCACAAAGGTCGAACGTTATCAGCCAACGCAAACTTCAATGTCTTACATCGAACAGTTCGAGCAGGAGCTTATCGCAAAGCTCAACGGCAAGGAGGACAACGCAGCGGTGGTTCGCTGGGTTGCAGAGCGCGTTCTTGAGTCTTACAAGAACGGCATCACCGCCGGACAGAAAGGCGCGAAGGTCATCCGCAAGGGCGAGAGCCGC
Organism: uncultured Bifidobacteriaceae bacterium; assembly: GCA_964413505.1. GTDB lineage: Bacteria > Verrucomicrobiota > Verrucomicrobiia > Limisphaerales > UBA11358 > UBA11358. The sequence goes on from CAYPTV010000130.1 coordinate 1,185, forward strand.
CGACGCGGTGCTTTCGGCAAAGCCGCGTAGTCATCGGCTTCATTATCAGTCTAACACAAACTCCAATGGGCATTGACATCTACGCGCAGTGGAGAGGCCAGACGGAGAAGGCCGTAGCCGAGCAAGCGGCAAATTGGCTTACGACCGGCGCGGGCAGCGCGGGCTATCTCCGCGAAGCGTATCACGGCACGCCTTACGCCACGATGTATCTCTTCAGCGAGGCGTTTGAGGAGGACAGCCAAGCGCGGATTCCCGCCGAGGTGTTGCGGGAGCGGTTGCCGCACACTCTTGAGCTTGTCGAGGAACGGGAGCGATTGCTCTACAAGGCCAGCGACAAGGAGGTCGAGGAGACGAAGCAAAGTTTCCGGGATTTCGTCGCGCTCTGTGAGGCCAAGGAGAAAGAAACGGGCGAGCCGGTGCTTATCATCGCAAGCTACTGACGCTCCGTTCGAGGAAGCCCCGCCACGAGGCGGGGCTTTTTCGCGCATGTGCGTGGCGGGGGGACGGCCTCCCCGACCCCCAACCCCCTGCCGGAGGGCGAGCCTCCCCCAGGGGGCTTTATCACAATTCAGTTTCGTTAAAGGTAGGGAGTTTAATTACTCCCATTGGTGTTGTTGCTAGATTGACTGTAAAAATAAACCGCATCACATTGTCCATTATTTATTGATTCTGCATAACATTCCCCACCTGAACAATAAAATGTATGCCAATAAGTCTCCCAATCTCCCTGATTTAATTTAACGATAGCTCGACAATCAGTAGCAGGATTACCATTAATAGTTCCTGTTTCTGTTGTTCCCCAATTGAAACCAGAACCAGCGGCTATGCCAAAGGCAACAACCACCCCTCCAATCAAATATCCAATTACTTTTCTGAAATCATTCATAGTTTGTATTTTAGCACATGATAAAATAGGCACAATGTTCCCCAATGTTGTGCGCCAAGCGAAAACTCACCGGCAGGATCGTAAAGTGGATGCCTCCCCCAAGGGACTTTATCGCAGTTCAGCTTTCAATCATGGCCGAGGCAAGAAAAAGACCGGCAATATTTACACGATTTTGTTACAATGGCCGTATGACAAAAGTGATCGTCGCAGCGGTATTTTTGGTTTTACTGATTGTCGCGGCCAAAGTGTTTGAGGAGTTTTTCCGCAACCGAAAACCACGATTTGAATACCGCCGTAAAGATGGCGTGATGACCAACGCCGAGCAGGAGTGCTTTCACGCACTCGTTTCAGAAATGGGGCCGGATTATTACTTTTTCCCGCAAATCCACCTCGACGCAATTGTGCAACCAACCGACACTCGAAAAGATCGCTTCTATGCTTTCCGGCACATCAATCAAAAGTCGGTTGATTTTGTCGCTTGTGACAAAAAGCAGCTTCGCCCGTTGTTTGTCATTGAGCTTGACGACAAGACGCACAAACAGCAGAAACGGATTGAGCGAGATCAAGAAGTTGAACGCATTTTACACGGCGCTGGAATTCCGCTCATACGAATTGCAAATCGCGGACGGTTTGAACCGAAGGGACTGGCAGCAATGGTTCAAAAGGGCACAGCAGACTTTTATACGAAGCAAAACCAGACATTACATGATACCGCTTACCAAAAAAGAAATTGATGCCGCCCTGCCGAAATTGAACAAGGCAGTCGAAATATATTTGCAACTGCAAAATGATCTCCGACGACTCGATGTCAGCACCAATCGGCAATTCCAGAAAACTTTCAGCGGCTACTACCGTGTGCGGCGCGACCCCGAATGGCAGAAGTATTTCTTCGGACTGCTTCAAAAGCACAAGCATTCCAAAGTTGATTTTGAGAGCGTGCTTGTAGAATTGCACAAGGCTACCGGCAAAATGGAGGCTTCGTTCGTAAGCAAACTCGTTGGATCAATACGTCCTGAATTGCCAATTATTGATTCCATCGTTTTAGGACATCTCGCTTTGGAATTGCCATCGGACGGAACAGAGAATCGAGCGGCGGCAATCAGTAGCATTCACAAGAATTTAATTAATGAATTCAGTGATTTTCTCAAAACTGATGACGGAAAATATTTAACCGCGCGTTTCAAAAGGGCTTATCCAGCAGCAAATCTTACGGATGAAAAGATGCTCGATTTTGTGTTGTGGGTGACGCCGAAAATTTACAGCGTTCAAGTATTGAAAGAAAAAGTTGGCAATGCCGTTGCAGTCTTCATGAAAAATGACCGGAAGCTGCTGAAATACGGGGCGCATGAGCAGGCTATAAGCCACAGGATCGCCGTTTATTTGGAAAAATTATTCGGCAAACGTGAAAAGCTCAATGTGGATTGCGAATACAATAAGCATTTGGATGGAGAAAAGAGGATTGACCTTGAACTTGCACAGTTCTCCCCAGGAGACTTTGAAAACTGCGGATGTCGAGGATGCAAGAAATTGCTGAAGAATGAACAACTTCAAGAAAAGCTTTTTAGACCGGATGTGGTGGTGCATTCGCGGGGTAATGATGAGCGCAATCTGATTGCGATAGAAATGAAGACGGATTTATTTTGCCCGTTTGACGCGGCCAAATTAAAGGCTCTGACCAAATTGAGAGTAAATGGAGGTCTATACGAATATCAACTGGGAGTCTTTTTACATTTTTTGAAAGGCAAACCGAACTTTTTATTTTTTCCAGAGGACGGGCAATGATCCTCCAGCTTTCCGCCGAGCATGATAAAATGGGCGCACCTTTTCCCCATGCTTTGTGCAAAGCGAAAACTCACCGGCGAGATCGTCACCGCATATCTATCATCCAAATCACACGGCCCGTTTGTCTGTCCCGATTGCCGCGATGAAGTCATTTTGAAAAGCGGCAGGCGTTCCGTGAATCACTTCGCCCACGTCAATCCTCTTGCGTGCCGGTATGCGGACAATGAAAGCGAAGAACACCGGCGTTGCAAGAGTGAGATTTTCCAAGCGTTGCAAAAAGAGCCACACGTCCGCAACGTCGCGTTGGAACGTCCGCTCGGAAACAATCGCCCCATTATTCCAGTTGATCTGCGGCGGGACGATTGGACTGTCAGTTACAATATGCTGCGGCCAAGGGTTGGTTCCGATCCAAACGTGATAATTTCCAACATGGTTGATTCGGTTGCTCATGTTTGGGGAAAAAGCGACACAAAAGAAACCCCTCTGATGGCGCGCTGGTCGAGCAATATTTTTTGGGCGCTATACGAACAGGCTTTAACATTGGTCGAAGCACAACATCTCATCAATCTGGATGACAAGAGAATTCGATGCGCGCTCACGGAAAATCTTAAAAACACCGCTGCTCGGCAGGCGTGGGCGTTTGGGAATAGAATTTCTCTAAAAGATTTAGATACTCAATTGTCCAGCACCATCAGCCGCCTTCGCCCTTTCATTTCGACGCAGGTGATACGGCGAATGTTCGGGCAGATCGGCCCGTCATTGGATATGGGAGAGGCTTTGGAGAAAGGCCACATAATTCTTGTGAATCTGTCCCCCGAAAGAGGACAAATATCACCCGATGACGCGCAGTTGGTTGGCACTGTCCTTTTGGGCGATTTGTGGACGGCGGCACAGAATCGCGGCAAGCCAACAGATGGACGCGACGCGAAGCCGTTTTACGTTTACATGGACGAGTTCCAAAACTTCGTAACCCCGACGATTGCAAAGAATCTTGATCAGGCGGCAGGTTACGGGCTTCACCTCACGATGGCCAACCAGTATCCCAGCCAGGTCTTGGATTCCGGGCCGCACGGGAAACAGGTCTATAATTCCATCATGGCGAACGCCCGAACCAAAGTGGTGTTCAGCTTGGAACTGCAAGAAGACTTGGAGCGACTGGCACGGCATCTGTTCATGGGGGTGATGAGTCCCGACAAGATCAAAGAGGAATTGTTTTCCACCAAGGTCATGGGATACGCGGAGGAAAATCGAACCTCATACATGAGAGGAGGAAGCAGCTCGAAATCCTCATCTTTTCAAAGGGGCCGTAGTGGGGGCGAGGGCATTTTCAGCGGTTTGACGGAAGGTGGAAGCACCGGGGGTGTCACAATGAATGGCAGACAGGAGGATGCCAATACATGGAACGAATACGACGCGGACTCTTCCGGCACGAGCAAAATGTCTTTTGAATCAGAGGGCGAATCTGAAAGCGAATCACACACATCCAGTTGGAGCGAATCGCGCGGCTCAATGCTCATTCCGAAAATGGGAAAAGAGCTTATGCACCGCGAATACGACCGTCTCGCAGATCAGCTTTTCCGCGCAATGGCCGCGCTGCATGACCAAAAACAGCGGCAGTGCGTCGTGCGGATTGTGGAAAAGAAAATTCCAGTTGCGGTGCTTACGCCAACAGTGAACCCGACTCTGTATAATGAGCGGAGGACGGAATCATTCTTGCAGAAGCAGTTAGAGAAATGGGATTTTGCATTGCCGAGCGTAAAAGCGGAAAAGCAGATCGCCGACCGCGAGAAAAAATTTGCCAAACAGTTGGAAGCCGGGGACGAGCCTAAACAGTTCAGGCATAGAATTTCCTGACAGACTTGCCCGTTTGGCAAGTTTGATTGTATAATCTCTTCAATGCACGCGGGGTAAATGAAGCATCTCGCGCTTCACATGATTAACAAATCAGAAATCGAAACGAAGGCGCGGGAGTTTGAAATCCACACCTCAAATGTTCAGCGAGATTATGTCTTCGGCTGGCTTTTGTTCGGGCTTTTTACGGTCAGTGATCTTAAAGACCGGATTTTTCTCAAAGGTGGAAATGCGCTCCGCAAGGGGTATTTGGAACAGACTCGCTTTTCTGACGATTTGGATTTTGGAACACCGGGCGATATTTCACCCGATGTCCTGATGGCGGAATTTCAAAAGGTCTGCCTTTTCATCGAAACAAATGCGGGCGTCACTTTCCGGCCAGATGAAAACAGGATCAAGGAAAAGTTCTCCGCCACGGAAGCGCCGCTCGACGACTTAAAGGTTTACGAAATCAGGCTCTACTTCTGTGATTTTTACGGCAATTCCGATCACATCCGAATCAAGGTGTCCATTGACTTTACCCGCTACGACAAAGTCCTTCTGCCAATTCAAAAGACGCGCCTCATACATCTGTATAGCGACGCCTCAGCCGTGCAGTGCGAAATCCGGTGCATGAAGCTCGAAGAGATCATCGCGACAAAGCTCAAATGCATTCTTCAACGCCAGCACGCCCCGGATTTGTTTGACTACGTGCATTCGGTCAGGCGGGCGGGCGGAACACTCAACCGACGCGAGGTGGTCACAACATTCATCAGAAAAACAATTTTCGACCGGAATCCCCATGTCGCAAAGGAAATTTTGCTCAACACCCCATTCGCATTCTTTCGGGAGTATTGGGGCAAAACCATCGTCTGCGCCAGGCAGGTGATCATCGAAGTCGAGGAAGCCATCAGCCTGTTTACATCTGATTTGGCTGATTTGTTCAAGGATTTTCCACAGAACCACTATACTTCGTTTGAATATTTTGGCGCTAAAACGCGCGTTCCGATCATGGAGGCGGGACGCTCCATGACATGCTTGAAGATTTGTTACCAAGGATTCGACCGGCTCGTTGAACCATACTCCTTGCGCTATCTGCAACGCAGGGACGGCCACGAGACGGAATATTTTTACGTCTATGACAGGACAGGCGGAAAGTCCGGCCCCGGAATCAAGGCATTGGTCCCGAAAAATCTGACCGCCATCGAAATCACGCCGGAGAAATTTGAGCCGCGCTTTCCGGTTGAGCTGTCCAAAGCGGGCGAGATGCCCGACGACCATTATCTGTTTGATCCCAACAAACCGTCAAAGCCGGAATCTAAAAGCCGCGACCGGAGCGGCCCGCAGTATGTTTATCGGTGTTCATATTGTGGAAAAGAGTTCAAAAGAGATCGCATGGCGGGAACACTCAACCCTCACAAAAACAAGAATGGTTACCCTTGTTCAGGGCGGCATGGAATATATGTGACGACAAAATGGTAAATCCGACGAGCGCGCCGGCCACATCGTGCAATGGAATCGCCACGCGGTCTTTCAGAAGTCCGCGCGAACAGAAGCCGAGGCCGAAATGCTCAACCGTCTCCGGCGTGAATCCCCGGCCCAAGAGATACGGATGCTCCGCATCCAATCCCTTGAGATCGAAACTGAGCGGCGCATTCACGACGACCGGCAGTTCGTCTTTCGGCTCCGTTTTCTCCGGCTTCCGTGCGGCGGCTTTTTGCGGCTCTTTCGGCGCGTCCCCAAGCTCCGGGCAAAAGCGTTGTTGCAGTTTGAGGGCAACACCGCGCAATGCCGCGCCGTCTTTCGGATCGGCTTTTTCCATGAGGGCAGCGAAGTCCAAGACATTGCCTTTTGCGCCGCAGCCGAAGCATTGGAAAATTCCTTTTTCCAAGCTGGCCGAGAACGACGGCGAGTTTTTCTTGCCGTTGTGATCCGGCAGCGGA
>CAYPTV010000131.1:0-7548 GCA_964413505.1 uncultured Bifidobacteriaceae bacterium
TTTTCACGATGAACAAGACGTGGCGGCTGGTGGATCTGCCGGGCTACGGTTTCGCGGAGGGGGCAAAGAAGGACAGCGCGCGGTTCAACAGGGCAGTGGCGCGCTACCTGAAACACCGGAAGAATCTTTGCTGCGTGTTCGCGCTGGTTGATTCGGGACTGGAGCCGCAGGAAATGGACGTGGAATTCATCGAGTGGCTTGCGCGCAACGCGGTGCCGTTCGTGCTCGTCTTCACCAAGACCGACCGGGGAACGCCCGAAACGGTGTCGGCGAACATTACGGCGTTCACGGCGCGCATCGCGGGATGGTTCGAGCAGTTGCCGGAAATTTTCCGGTGTTCATCCACGACGGGAAATGGCCGGAGTGAATTGCTCAAGGTGATAGGCGCGACGCTGGACGCCATGCCGGTGGAACCGGAATCAGCGCCGGCATCGGTGGAGCTTCCGCCTGAAGCCGAGCCGCCGTTCAGCATGCAGGTGCGCGCTGGAAACAAGCAGGAGAAAACTTCGCTGGATAAAAGGCGGCTCAAAAACGCCCGGCCTTGGTGAAAGATTGCGAGCCGTCACAGGACTGTGCGAGAAACATTGCCACTTCCCAAGTTGCGGACTTACGCAACATTTCCAGACCGGCTCATCAACAGGGTTTTGAATTCGGCAAGCTGGTGGTCGTAGTAGTCAACGGATTTGGACGTGGTGGCGACGGTGGAATTGTAGTTCACGAGCGTGACCATGGTGCTGTAGGTGGCGGAGTCGTGCAACGGAAGCACGGCGCGGATGCCGCCCTCGGGGCCGAGCCGCGAATAGCAGTCGTTCTCGTGGATCTGTTTCTCGATGACAAGGCGGTAGCCTAGCTTGCCAAGAAATGTCGGATAGGAGTTGGTGGTGACGATCGCCGCGTTCAACGCCGCGCTGTCCGCGCCCAAATGGGCGAACACGTCTTTCAGCGGTTTGAATTCGGCGCGCGACAGGACGCGGTCAAACCGTTCCGGATCGGATTCCGGGGTCACGGCTGGTTCGGGCGCCGGTTTGATGTTGGCTGTTTTTTTAATCACAAAAAATCTGGTCGGAAATGGTTCCTTGATCCGGCTCGTCAGGCGGGAGCACCGTCACTGTCGGTCATGGAGGCGGGAAAGTCCATGATTCGTTTTCGCGCATGGATTGAGGTATTTGCGAACTGTCCGCCTGTGGGCTATTTTCCGGCCATGAGAATCAAGCTGCTGTTCGTCCTGGCCGGGATGATTTTCATGTTCATCACCGCGCCCCGGCTGAGCGCGGACGAGGTGGATATGCAAAACGGCGACCGTTATATCGGCAAGGTGTTGTCCGTGTCCGCCGATGCCGTGGTGCTGAAAAGCGACGAACTTGGAAAAATCACGGTGCCGCGCAAAAATGTGACCGCCATGGCGTTCGGCACAAACGCCGTCGCACCGAAAGCTGCGTCCAATGCCGCGACGGTTTCCGCGCCGACGAATCTTCCGGCGGCTCCATCAACAGCGGAATTGTCGGGCACGAACGCGGATTTGTCCGCTGCGTTTCGCAATCTCACTGCGGACACGAACATTGTCGCACAAATCCGACAACAGATGCTTGCCGGCAATCCTGCGGCGACCGGCAAATTCGACGAGATGGTCAACGGCCTGCTGGACGGGAGCATGAACATGAACGATCTGCGGCGCGAAGCACAATCGGACGCGGACCAGTTGCGGGCGCTCAAGCACGATCTCGGCCCCGATGCCGGCGATTCAATTGACGGTTATCTGGAGGTGCTGGATGATTTTCTCAAGGAATCGGATTCATCCACGCCGACAAACGCCGCAGCCGTTTCGCAGCCAAAAGCGCAAGTGCATTAGCCCGGGCTGAAAACTTTTGAACCTTTCCAGTTTTGCCCGTTTCATTTTTCTGGAAAATCTTGACGGCGGGGCAATGGCGAGTTCAAATTCTTCCGAACTTCAAACCTAAACCAAAATAAAATTATGGCTGTCCCCGTCCAATTGACCACAAACGTGCAGAACGAAACCTTCGGCGGCGTCACTTATCACATCGAAGGAGAACTGGTGCCGGCGTTGCACATCGAATTGAGCAACACCGGCGTTTATTTCGAGCACCACATTTTGCTCTGGAAAGATCCGGCGGTGGTGATCGCGTTGCATCCGATGAAAGGCGCGTTCAAACGGATGCTCGCCGGGATGCCGTTCCTGCTGACCGGCGCGAGCGGGCCGGGACGCATCGCGTTCAGCCGCGACGGCGCGGGCCATGTGTTCGGCCTGCATCTCAAACCCGGAGAGAGCGTGGATGTGCGCGAGCATCAGTGGCTCGCGGCGACGGACAATGTGGAATACACCTTCACGCGGGTGCGCGGGGCGGCGAACATGCTGCTGGGCGGCACGGGATTTTTCATTGACACATTTTCGTGTCCGTCGCGCGAAGGCATTTTGTGGCTGCACGGCTTCGGAAATGTTTTTGAAGTGACGCTCGCGGCGGGCGAGCAAATCGACATCGAGCCGGGCGGCTGGATTTACAAGGACCGCACGGTGCAGATGCAGACGATGTTCCAGAAACTTTCGACGGGATTTTTTGCCAGCGCGGGGCAAATCGTCTGGAACCGTTTCACCGGACCGGGAAAAATCGCGTTGCAAACGATGTATTACCACATGGAAGGCGGCGAGTAGAAAAGCCGCAACGCCTGTTCAGGCTGTTCATCCAGCGCACTTTGTCGGATATTGTCGGTGAAAATGTCCGGCAATTTTACATTTCCAGAAAATTTTCTCTGGGGCACGGCCACGTCGCCGACGCAGGTGGAGGGCCACGTCGTCAACGAGTGGACGGATTATGTTGCGTCGGACGGCGGCCATTGCCGCGTGGCGTGCAACCATTATCATCGTTACGAAGAAGACGTTGACTGGATGGCGCAACTCGGCGTCAACGCCTATCGCATGGGCATCGAATGGTCGCGCCTGCAAGCCGCGCCGTTCGCGCCGCTGGATCAAAAGGAACTAGCACGCTACATCCATCTGCTCGACTGCCTCAAGGCCGCGAACATCACGCCGATGGTCGTGCTGCACCATTTCTCAAATCCGCCGTGGATTTCGGCGTCGGGCGGCTGGCTGAATTCGGCCACAATTCCGGCGTTCGTGGATTATGTGACGAAGCTGGTGTCGGCGCTGAAGGAGCGGGTGTATTTGTGGAACACGTTCAACGAGCCGGACACTTACTCATCGCTGACATACTTGCTCGGCGGGTTTCCACCGTTTCACAAATGGCATTTCCGTTCCTACCGGAAAGCTATCAAGCACATGGCCGAGGCGCATGTTCTGGCGAGCCGCGCAATCCGGCAGAACAAATTTTCCCGCGAGCCGGAAGTCGGCATCGCGAAGAACTGGACTTCGTTCGGCGCGTTCCAGAATTTCGCTCTCTGGGATCATCTGCTCGCGGAAGTTTCACATCATGCGTTCAACCGTTTTGTGCTGGAAGAATTTCTAGGCGGCCGACGGCATGAGGATTCCACGTTTCTCGGCGTCAATTATTATGGCCGTGCGCGGTTGAACCATTTTCAGGCACTTGTCCCGACCAACGGCGTTTCCCACAAACGGCTGAAGCAATTGGGCATCGTTTGCGACGACATGTTCGAGCGGCATCCGACGGGCTTCGGAAACCTTCTGAAAAAATTCCACCACCGATACGGCCTGCCGATTTACATCACCGAACACGGCGCGGCGTCAACTGACGAGGATTTCCGCATCCGTGATTTGAGCGAACATTTGCACGAACTGCGTGGCGCGATGGACGACGGCGTAGACGTGCGCGGATTTTTTTACTGGTCGCTGCTGGACAATTTCGAGTGGCAGTTCGGCTACTCAAAAAAATTCGGCCTGTTGTCCGTGGATTTTGCCGACGAAAAGCTTCCGCGCAAGATGACGCGGGTCGGTGAATTTTACGGCGGCATTTGCAAGGCGCGTGAAAAGACGGCCCGCTGAATTGGCATTCCGCAGATTCTGTGTATATTGCAGCCATGCTGGCGACGCCGGAACTCATCCGCGAAACGACTCAACTCGCGCAACTGGAGGAACTCCTCCCGCGTTGGCGCGAAGTGCCGCTTTATCACGATTCGCTGGCGCAGGCCGGTTGCCGGCACGCAAATTGCGATTGCTTCCAACGCCTGCCTTTGATTGCGAAATCCGAAATGCGGAATAATTTCCCGCGAAACTTTCTTCCCGCCGGACAGTCGCTTGAAATATTGCTGGAGAAAAATCTGATCGAGATGGAGCACACCTCCGGCACTTCATCGGAACGATTGCCCGTCATTTTTGGACGTGGCTGGTGGAACACCCAGGAAGAACGCGCGTTGCGGCTGAACAGCTTTGTCGCAAAAGTTCTCGATGAATTTCCAAACGCGCGCCGCGCCACGATCACTTCGCCGGCGTGCAACGGCCTGACTTGTCCGACAGTTTGGGCGTCGCGCGAGCAGCGCACGTTTGGGAACGCGCTGTTCGTCAATCTTGCGCGCATTCCATTTCTTCTGGCCGAGGCGGAACTTGCGCACATGACGGAGGAGATCGTCGGCTGGTCGCCGCAATTTCTGGACGTTGACCCGGTTCACGGCGCGCGCTTCGCGCTTTATTGCGAGCAGCATGGGATAAAATTTCCCTCGCTGAAATTCATTTTGTGCAGTTATGAATTTGTCAGCGTCGTTCATCGCAAAATCCTCTCGCGGGTTTTCGGCGTGCCGGTTTTCAATCTTTACGGCTCCACGGAGACCGGCCATCTGCTGATGGAAAATGAGCGCGGCGAAATGAAACCGAGCTACGAAACGGCGTTTCTCGAAATCGTGGATGCCGACGCGCGCGGCATCGGCGAACTCGTCGTCACGACTTTGACCAATGATTACATGCCGCTGTTGCGCTATCGCATCGGCGATCTGGTGGAAAAACATATCCGGCCATATGGAAATCATTACACCGTCCACGGTCGTGTCCGAGACGCGCTCACGGCGCGCGACGGCACACGACTGACAACTTGGGAAATAGACCGGTGTTTCGACGGCGTAAGAGGCATTGCGCATTACGAATTGCGGCAAGTCGAAAACGGCGATTGCGTTTTGCGTTTTGTGCCGGACGGTGCCGGGCCTATAAAAGAAGATTTGCACCGCGTGACTTCACAACTTGAAGCGTTGCTGCATTCTTCCAAAGAAATCAGATCGGAGGCTATGAAAGTTTTGCTGCCGGCGGCTTCAGGAAAATTCCGCCTGACCTTCCGCGCCGGAGCGGCATGAATTCCGGCACTTCAACGAGCCTGATCTGGCAGACAGATTTTGTCATCGCGCACACAAGACTTTTGATGCGTAGTTTCAGGTGTTGGACCGGACGGGATTTACTGCCGGGAATTTTCAACCCGGCGGGGCTGTCTCGATATGTTTTTGAAGCGCCGTTTGTCCTTGTTTCTCACGGCAAGGAGAACGACCCGGTTTTGAATTACGGCAATCAGGCTGCGCTCGCGCTCTGGGAAATGTCGTGGGACGAATTCACGCGCACGCCGTCGCGACTCACCGCCGAAGCTCCCAACCGCGAGGAGCGCGCGAAATTATTGGAAATCGTCACCGCGTGCGGATTCATTGACGACTATTCCGGCATCCGCATTTCAAAGACCGGAAAGCGGTTTCAAATTACCCGTGCGACGGTCTGGAACCTGGTTTCCGAAACTGGCGAGTCTCGCGGCCAGGCGGCGATGTTTGGCGAATGGAAATTTCTTTGACGCGGCGGATTTGCTAACATCACGCGAATGGATTCGAAACGCATCGTGATTGTCGGCGGCGGCGCGGCGGGATTTTTCGCCGCTCTTGCCTGCGCGGAATCCCGCAGCGGCGCGGAAATCTTGATTTTCGAAAAATCGCCTCAATTTCTTTCCAAGGTGAAAATTTCCGGTGGCGGACGCTGCAACGTCACGCACGCCGAATTTGACGCGCGCGAATTTTCCAAACGTTTTCCCCGTGGCGAACGCGCCTTGATTGCACCGTTCAAACAATTTCAGGCCAGCGACACCGTCGCGTGGTTTGAAAGCCGCGGCGTGAAATTGAAAGCCGAATCCGATGGCCGGATGTTTCCGACAACGGATTCCTCGCAGACAGTCATTGATTGCCTGCTCAACGCGGCGCGAAAAGTCGGAATAAAACTGAAGACGAATTGCGGTGTCGAAAGGGCGATCAAAAAATCCAGCGGCGGATTTGAGCTTGAGCTTTCGAACGGCGAAAAATTGACCTGCGACAAATTTCTTTTGGCCATCGGCGGCTGCCGCACGCCAGCGCTCGGACAACTGGCCGTTTCGCTGGGTCACACTTTGGAAACGCCCGTGCCGTCGCTGTTCACATTTCATATCGAGACGCCTTGGCTGAGGCAACTGGCCGGCATTTCCGTGGAAAACGTCGAGGCGTTTGTTCCTGAAACAAAACTCCGCGAGCGCGGCGCTTTACTGCTGACGCACTGGGGTTTGAGCGGCCCGGCGATTTTGCGGTTGTCCGCGTGGGGCGCACGCGAATTGCACGCAAATAATTATCAGTTCAAACTGCAGATCAACTGGCTGCCGCAGTTGATCGGGGAAAAGCTTGCGGCGGAATTCCAAGCGCGACGAAAATCGCAGCCGGCAAAGTTTATCTCCAATTTTCCAGTCGCGCCTTTGCCGTCGCGCCTCTGGGAGCAGCTTGTGATTGCGTCCAGCATCGCGCGTGACGCGCGCTGGGCGGATTTGTCGAATGCGGCGCAGCACAAGCTGATCAATCAATTGCTGCGCTCGGAATTTTCCGTGACGGGAAAAAGTTTGAACAAGGACGAGTTCGTGACGTGCGGCGGTGTCAAGTTGAACGAAGTGAATTTCAAGACGATGGAAAGCAAGATTTGCCCGGGATTATTTTTTGCCGGCGAGGTTTTGGATATTGACGGCATCACGGGCGGGTTTAATTTTCAGGCGGCGTGGACGACCGGCTGGATTGCAGGCCGCGCGATGGCGGGGAATTGAACGGAAGCCGCCGCAGAACAGTCAGAATATTGTGCAACCTATAAAAATTGCGGGAATCGCGGCGGCGGCTTTGCTGGCTGGCGGCATTTTTGCGTTCGTTCACAACGCCGGGCGCGCGCAGCAGACTGAAATTTCAACCAACCAAATTTATCAACCGAGCGATATGAATGATTTTAAGAAACCGGACGCGGCGGAATTGAAAAAGAAACTGACCGCCGAGCAATTCGCTGTCACGCAGGAAGCCGCCACCGAGCCGCCGTTCCAAAATGAATATTGGGACAATCACAAGCAGGGAATTTATGTGGACATCGTTTCGGGCAAGCCGCTGTTCAGTTCGCTGGACAAATTTGATTCCGGCTGCGGCTGGCCGAGTTTCACCAAGCCGCTGGCCGCCACGGACGTGGTCGAGCACACGGATAATTCTCTCGGCATGACGCGCACCGAAGTCCGCTCCAAGGACGCCGATTCGCATCTCGGCCACGTTTTCGACGACGGCCCGGCTGACAAGGGCGGCTTGCGTTATTGCATCAACTCGGCGTCGCTG
>CAYPTV010000132.1:0-7525 GCA_964413505.1 uncultured Bifidobacteriaceae bacterium
TGCACCGGGCCGCACGACATCGTCCACATCGCGGTGACGCAGGGCGAAATCGCGGCGCACAACATCGCCAATCCGAAAACGCCGCGCAAAATGGATCACCGGCTGCTGATTTCCGTTGTGTTCACCGATCCGCAGGTGGCATTTGTTGGTTTGACGGAGAAGGAAGCCGCCGTGCGCAAGATTCCATTTCTCACGGCGAGCTATCCGTTCAACGACCATGGCAAATCGCTCATCATGGAGGCGAAGGACGGCTTCGTGAAGCTGCTGGCGAATCCGAAGACCGGCGAAATTCTGGGCGGCAGTTGCGTCGGGCCGGTCGGCGGCGAATTGATCCACGAAATTGTCGCGGCAATAGCCGGGCGCATGACCGTCCGCGAACTGGCGGCGATGCCGCATTATCATCCCACGCTTGCGGAAATCTGGACATATCCGGCGGAAGAACTGGCGGAGAAGATTCGTCGCACGTAACGGATGGGGGCAGAAGCACCCTCTAAAAACAAGGCGGACGGCTGCGTCCGCCTTGTGGTTCTTGCTGCTGTTTTTAGGTGTATGCTATAGTTCTTGGATGGTTTTTCATTTTGTTATTTTGGAGTTTGTCCGGCTGTCGGCACGTTCACTTTGGCTTCCGATTCGGATATTTTTTGCATGTCCTGGTCTATCCGCCGGTCAGAGCTGATAAGCGCCCATGTCAGCATGTCATTTTCGTTCGATATGTAATCGAACTCCTTATGCATATATTGAAGTTGCATCTCAACGGCGGCAAATGCCGCAAGCATCAAGAGGGAGAAAATAATCAATATGGGTTTCATAATTCATGTGTTGGTTTTATTTATATTTCATCTGCGTCTCATATTGCCGGGTGGTTGGAACAATTGAGCATCCGGTGACCCGCTGTAAATCAGGCGGCAGCCGTAGGGCTTGGTTTCCGGGACAGCCACTGTTTTCCCGGCGAGCAATGCGCGCACCGCCTCGCGGACGTAATTGCGCGCACCGTGCGGGTCGGCGGTGAGCATCTCGTTACCTGGATGCAGTTGGGGAAGGTTGTCCATCGCTCCCTGATAGGCGAGCACGCCATTCGTATTGATGACGAAAGCCTGTGGCGCGGTTCGCATGGCATATGTGCTGGCAACTTGCCCTGTGTCAATAATCCAGTCGGTAAGCGCCATCTTTTTATTTATCCAATCCTGTCTTGCCTTTGCGGGTGTCTGTCGCTGAATGGGAGGAGCGCAATTGATCATCAACCAGACAATTCCATTGGTGAGCATTTCTCTTTGCAATTCCTGCATCGCTCCGCTCTGGTAATGGTTTTCGCAGAAAGGACAGTCTTCGTAATATGATTCCAGCACCACGATTTTCCCTTTGTAGTCGCTGAGAGCGATCGTTTTGCCGAAGATGTCTCTGGCTGTGAAATTGGGCGCTGGCCGGCCAATTTGCGGATTGCCGAAGAAAGCCTGAGCCGCAGCCTGTTCCCGGTATCGCTCGTTTGCGGCGTCCAGATTCTTCTGCTGCGCTTCGAGTTGCGCGGCGGTCGTGTGGAGGACTGCCATGACATCCGGGTTCAAATCGGCGGCGTGAAACGATTGATAGCCATTGTCGTTTTTGAAAAAGATTTTGTTGCCGGAAAATAATCGAAATTCCGCGTTCGTCATCAGGACGGAATCCGTCGGCGAAAGCAGTTGCGGGAAGATGATGCTGTTCGTCTGCGCCGATGGCTGGCTTGTCTGCGGCTCGGCCAAGCCAGCGGCGGCCAAGCCGAGGATTGAGAATAGTGTGACAGCTCGTTTCATAAGTTTCATCTGCTTATTGGTAGAGATTGGCCAAGGGGCAGCCGTAGGACCGGGTATGCGTGACCAGCGGCCGTTTGCCGGCAAGCAATGCCTGCACCGCCGCGCGAACATAGTTGCCGGTCAGCAGTTCCGCAAAAGGCACATGGAAAGTTGTCGTGCCAACGGTTGCCCGGTCTTGTTCCTCGTTGAGGGTCGTGGTGGCGATTTCATCAACCGCCCCTTGGTAGGCGACTGTGCCGTCCTGGGCAATGACAACCGCCGATGGCGCGCATTTGAACGCATACCTTCGGCCAATCTGCGAACCGTCGGTGTCAATAATATAGTCGGTGATGGCCATTTTCCGGTCTGACCAATCCTGTTTTGCCTTTGCGGTCGTCTCGCCCATATGGGGACTGTCGAAATTGATGAGCAACCAGACAACCCCGTTGCTGGTCGCCTCCCTTTGCAATGCCTGCATCGCCCCGGTCCGGTAATGTGCCTCGCAATACGGGCAGCCGACACTCCTATATGCCTCCAGCACCACAATTTTCCCCTTGTAGTCGCTCAACCTGACCGTTTTGCCGAAGATGTCCGCAGCCGTGAAATGAGGTGCCCCCAGCGCTGCCGCAGCCTGTTCTTTATATCGCTGGTTTGCGGCGTCCAGATTCTTTTGCTGCATTTCGAGCTGTGCGGAGGTGATGTGGAGAGATGTTAGAACATTCGTGTTCAAATCAGCGGCGTGAAACGATTGATAGCCGTTGTCGTTTTTGAAAAATATTTTATCGCCTGAGAAGCACCGGAATTCCGCGTTCGTCATCAGGACGGAATCCGTCGGCGAAAGCAGTTGCTGGAAGATGACGCTGTTCGTCTGTGTGGGTGGCTGGCTTGTCTGCGGATCGGCCAATGCAGCGATGGTCAAACCGAAAACCGAAAACAGGGTGACGAATCGTTTCATGGATTGGGTTACCTTAACGTGGTTGGTCGCTAATTGCGAGGCTGAGCTAGAATCACAGCGCCACCGCCGCCCCCAACACTCGTCGTCATGGTGGGAGCCAAAAGGGTCTGCGTGTATTGTGCAAGGACGTTGATTTGATCAGCAGTCAGGAAGGTGGCCGCCTGTTGCAATATTTGCGGAAGTTGTTCTGCTTCGAGGGACGAATCGTTATTCGCGGCAATTCGCGCTTGATAAAAAAGATTCACCAGTTGTTCATCTTCATCCAAAGTCAGTGGCGGAACGCCAGCTGCATCCAGCCCGCCTCTGTATCCATTCATCACCACGGTGCGCTCCTTATGTTGGTCGTTGTAAATCTGATAATAATTGTAATCGTCGCTCCCGAGAAGCTGTTTGATTTGCAAATCAGCCGCCTGGTCAATCGGTTGCATGAGCGCTTGCACCTGCTGGAAATGTTCCTGCCGCGTGGCGGCTATTTGAGCGCCGGTAAGCCTAGCCAATGTGCTTGCGTCAAGCGCATTGGCACGCATGAATTCCCCTTTCTGGGTCTGCTTGTCCTCCATGATTTTCATAAAGGCTGCAACCTGATCCGGCGTGAGATTTAATTTTTGGAACAAATTGTCATATTCGGTTTGAAGATAGATGTCGGGAGGAATAGGGATAATACCGCCGACACCACCCCCGGCGGCTCTCGCCGAGGCAAGGACTTCGGACATTTTTGGAGCAATGGGATATATCGGTTGCGCGGCCGGATTCTGGGAAGTTGTAACCGCCTTCGGCAGCGCCTGCGGCACAACAGGAGCAGTTGCGCGCGCAGGTTGCTCCTGCTGGACTGATGCTGGCGGATTCGGCGACACGCTTGGATAATTCGTCGCGGGGGCTGGAATACTGACCGACACTGAAGCCGTGGGTGGAGGCTCCTGCGCGCGCAACAAAGTGGAGACCGCGACCGTGACCGTTCCGGCGACCAGCAGCGCGCCGGTGGCCACACCGATTGCAGTTTTTACTTTTATCCATGTCATTATTTTCATGGTTCCTTCCACAAGCGCCAAAGTTGAAGCCGCGGTAATTGACCCTTGCGCAATCACCGCAGTGGTTACGGATTTCGCCAGCGCCGCTGGCGCGGCTTGAACGGAGTTTACGGCAACCACGCTAGTGATCACTGCGGCTGAAAGTGTGATTCCGCGCTTCGTAAAAAACTTCCGCAATTTTTCCACGGCGCGCGTCACGCGCTTGTGCGCCGCGTCTTCGCGTATGCCCAGCAGCGCCGCCGCTTCCGGCCCGCTTTTGTTTTTGTAAAAGCGCAGCACCAGCAGCGCGCGGTCGGCGGCATTTAATTTCCCCATCGCATCTTCCAAATGCGGTGAGAGCTTTTCCCAAATTTCAGAATGGTCGGCTTCGTTCAAGGTGGATTGCATATAGGCCTCCTGTTCGCGCGCGTGGCGGCGTGCGTTGGTGCGGAGAAGCCGGGCGGCGGCAAACCGCGTGGTTTCATAGAGCCAGCCGGTGAGAAGGGTTTTTTCGTGCAGTCCCGCCGACTTGCGCGCGAGGATGATGAAAACGGCCTGCGTCACGTCGTGCGCGTCGCCGTCGTTGCCGGTGCAGCGCCGCGCGACGGAATAGACAAGGTTGAGGTGCCGCCGCACCAGTTCGGTGAAGGCCGCTTCGGAATTGCGCCGGGCAAATTCCCGCACCAGGTCCATGTCGTTCGCGTCTGGCATCTGATGAATTATCCCCGCCAACGGCAAAAGTGGACAATTTATTTTGAATTATTTTTGAGAACCCGGAAGGTAAATGAATTGGACAACCAAGCAACAAAGCAACGAGGTTGGCCCAGCTTTGTTCCTTGGTTCCTTTGCTGTTAAAATCCTGCGCTTTGGAATGGCAGGCGGCACGCGCGGCGCGGCGCGAAACGAATCAAGCTTGGGCGAGCATTTTCACCGGCGGCGCGCTGGCTGTCTCCGTTTTGTCCAGCAATAATTGAACGACATCGGCGGCGGTGTAGGAGTCGCGTCCGGGTTTCAGAAATTTGGCGACGTTTGAGATTTCGTTCCCGGCGGTGAGGAGCGGCAGGCCGGAGATGCTGCCGGAATTCACCTGGGGCAGGCCAATCGTCCCCACCAGCCCGTTGCAGACGCATTCGCGTCCGTGCGTTTCATCGAGCGTGCCTCCTTTGCGGATGTAATCTTCCACAGGCTCGGCGGGACAACGATAACCGATGGAGCCATCCGCGCGGCGGTAGGCGCGGCGCAGGTAGCCGAGGTCGCAGAGGCGTTCGCGCGGCGGCATGGATCTGTTGTCTGACAAGGTGCCGGGCAGTTGCACGACCTTGAACGGAAAACCGGTGGGCGAGGCGAGCGGGTCGGTGAACACGCGGAGCGTGCCGGCGCGGCTCAATTGAAAAACCTGTTGCTTGAGGTCGGGGCGGATGCCGGATTCTTCGCAGAACGCAAATGCGGTGCCGACCTGGATGCCGGCTGCACCAAGGCTCAAGGCTTCGGCAAGCTTGCCGACGGCTCCGTAAGAGCCTGCAAGCCAGAACGGCAATCCCAGGGTGCGGATTTTTTCGAGGTCAACCACGTCGCGCGAACCGTAAATGGGTTCGCCTTCCGTGTTCAATTGCAGCATGCCGCGCGGCGGGGCGTTGTGGCCGCCGGCGGTCTCGCCCTCGACAACGAAGCCGTTGACCTGGCCGCTGGATTTGCGAGCGAGCGTGATCGCCAGGGTGGCCGACGCGACGATGCCGATAAAATCCGGGCGCTTCAACGCCGGGGCATGGCCGCAGCAAAATGTCGCCGGGTCGAACGATGAACAGAATTCCTCGCCGGGCTGCGCGCCTTCAACGTCAATTTTCAACTTCGCACCCTCGCCGCGCGCGAACTGGTCGAGCACGCCGGGAATCGCCCGGGGGATGCCAGCGCCCATCAGGACATAATCCACGCCCGCGAGCATCGCACCGAAAATCGAGGCGAGCGTGGGGAACTGGATTTTTTCCAGGAAGTTGATGCCGGCCAGCCCGTCGTGGCCTTCCTTGGCGAGAAATACTTCCGCGAAATTGGCCGCGACGGTCAGCGCCACCAAGTCCGGGCCGGGTTGCAGTCCGGGCAGCGGCGAGAGCTTGAAGGGTGCGCCGGCTGGCTTGCCGCCGGGGATGAAATAGTCCGCAAGGATTTTGTCCGCGACGCCGGGGACGGGAAATTGTCCGAGCGCGCGGCGCATCTGGCCGCCGGGATCGCCCGCCTGCAGCCGGCGTGCGAGAATCGCGCCGAGCGCGGTGCCGGAGACGACGCCGAGCTGGCCGGTCCGCGAAACCGCGCGGGCCAGACGCCAGTCGGAAACGCCCGCGCCCATTCCGCCTTGGATGATCTGTGGATGCGACATGATTATTCGAACGGGAACCACTGCCCGATGACCGGGTCAGCTGCGGTTGAAAACAGGATTTGCCAGACGGATGCACTCGAAGTCATACCGGGCGGATTTTTCCAACGGAAACAATCGCAGCGGGACGTTAGGCTTCCGTGACCGGATTGGCAAGCGCTAGTTTTTGAAGGATGTCCTGCGGCTTGAAGCCGTGCAGCATGACGGTCTTGTGCCGCGAAGTGTGGCCGCGAATCAATTCCACTTTGCCGCGCGGACAGTCCAGCTTTTCCGCGAGGAATTTCACCAGCGCCTCGTTGGCTGCGGCATCCACCGGCGGCGCGGTGACCTTGATTTTCAGTTCACCGCCCAGCGGCGCGCCGATTTCATTGGCGGAGGCGCGCGGCTGGAGCTTTACCAGCAGCAAAGTGCCGCCGGACGTTTCGCGGAGGAAGGTCGGCGAAGGCATGGTTGATTCGCTGAATGGTGGATTGGTTAAATTGTTCAATGGTTGAACGTGCGACAGTTTCCGCGCCAATCCCAATTCAGCAATTCAACGCTCCAACAAATCTCATTTGTCGTCCGGGTTGACGAACTTGAAGGTCAACGCCGCAAGCGCGCCGCCTGCGAAATTGCCTACGAGGTAGATCCAGAAGTTTGCGGCTTTTTCGAGGTGCATGACCGTGATGCCGGTGGCGACGGCGGGGTTGAATGCGCCGCCGGAAATGCCGCCGAGCGCGAAGGCCATCACCATGACGGTGAAGCCGATGGCGAGGCCGTAATTGGAATTGCCCGCCGTGGCCTTGGCCGTGGCGACGTTCAGCACGACATAGCAGAGCGCGAACGTGCCGACGAGTTCGGCGACGAGCGCGTGTCCGACATTTATTTCCGACGCCGCCAGGGTCGGATTGCCCTTGAGATAGAGCGCAAGAAACGAGGCGGCCGCCGCGCCGATGATTTGCGAAATCCAATAAGGCACAACATCCGCAGAGGCACAGCGGCCACGCAGCCACACGGCGAGCGTGACAGCGGGATTGTAATGTCCGCCGGAAACGTGGCCGCCCGCATAGACCATGATCATCAACGCCGAGCCGATGGCCAGTGGCGGGAGAAAATTGTTTGGGTCGCAGCCGATGACCGTCATGCCGACGGTGAAAACGAGGAAGAACGTGCCGATGAATTCAACGAGATATTTTTTCATAAGTTAAAACTGACTCAATGCGGGCGCGAGATTACGCAGGCGGAATCCGAGTTGCGAGCAAAAAAGGCGCGGATTGCTCCGCGCCTTTGAATTGTAGCCGCGCTTATGAAGGCACGGAACTCTTCCGCCGCGTTTTCACAAACGCGGCCACCGGCTCAAACGTTATAAGTGCTGCTGGCGGTCGTTCCGCCTTTGCCGGTCCAGTTGGTGTGGAAGAATTCGCCGCGCGGCTTGTCCACGCGCTCGTAG
>CAYPTV010000133.1:0-7521 GCA_964413505.1 uncultured Bifidobacteriaceae bacterium
TTTTAACGGCATTCTCAACGTGTGAATCATCTCGCCAAAGCCCGCGAAGTTTTCGACATCGAAATTGCCGCGCTCAAAAAAGTGCGCGCGCAACTGGACGGTTCGTTTGATGAAGCGGTTGAGACAATTGTCGAGACGGTCAAGCGGCGCGGGAAAATTGTCGTCGTCGGCATCGGCAAATCCGGCAACGTCGGCGCGAAAATCGCCGCCACACTCACCAGCACCGGCTCCACCACCGTCGTGCTAAACAGCGTGGACGCGCTGCACGGCGACGTGGGAATCATCAATGACGGCGACATCATTCTCGCATTAAGCTATTCCGGCGAGTCGGAGGAACTGCTGAATCTGCTGCCCGCGCTCAAAAGATTTTCTGTAAAAATTGTTTCGCTGACCGGCAATTTGAAATCGTCGCTTGCGAAACACAGCGACATTTCGCTCAATGTCAAAGTGCCGAAGGAAGCGTGCCCTTTCAACCTCGCGCCGACGAGCAGCACGACGGCGATGCTCGTGATGGGCGACGCGATGGCGATGGCGGTTTTGCAGGCGCGCGGATTCAAGCAGAAAGATTTTGCGAAGCTGCATCCGAGCGGCGCGATTGGCCGCGCGATGCTTCTGCGCGTCGGCGACATCATGCGCACGGGAAATCGCAATGCGGTTGCGGGCGAAAATTTGCCGGTCAAAGAAGCTTTGATGGTAATGACACGCGCGAAGTCGGGCAGCTTGAGCGTTGTGAATGCCCGTGGGAAACTGGCCGGTGTCTTCACCGATGGCGATTTCCGCCGGCGCATGGCGACGGATGAAAATCTTTTGTCGCTGCCGTTGAAAAAAGTGATGACGCCAAAACCGATCTGCATTTCCGAAAACGCGCTGGCTGTCGAGGCGCTGAAAATTTTCAACGAGCGAAACATTGACGATTTGATCGTCGTCAACGCGAAGCGGGAGCCGGTCGGCCTCGTGGATTCGCAAGATTTGCCGAAGCTGAAAATCGTCTAGCCTTTCGGGCCAGCGGCCGGCTTGGCATTTTTTGTCCGCTCAACCACCTGCATCGGATCAAGCTTTACCGAGCGCAGCCGGATGAGCGCCTTCAGCCAGGTGAGCGGATCTCGGAACATCCGCACTTTTTTCCCTTCGCTGAACGAGCGTGAACGGTAGTTCACCGGCAGTTCAACCGGTTGATAACCTTTGCGAATGAGTTTTATAAGCAGTTCAAAATCGAAATCGAAGCGGTCGCATTCGAACTCCAGCCCGTAAAGGCAGTCCCGGCGAAATACCTTGAACATCGTGAAGGGGTCGCGTAACCGCTGCCAAAACAGCACATTGATCAGTGTCGAAAAAAACCAGTGTCCCAGATTTACAAACAGGCTCAAGCCGCGCTGGCCGGTGAACTGGCGCATTTTCCAGACTTTTTGGCCGCCATGCCGGGAGCCGAGCACGAACGCACTGCGACCGGCGACGAGCGGTTCCAGCAGGCAATCGTAGTCTTCCAGATCGTATTCAAGGTCGGCGTCCTGAATCAAAACGTAGTCGCCGGTGGCGGCCTGCAAGCCGGTGCGCACGGCACGGCCTTTCCCGCGGGGCTGGTCTTCAAGGATGAGTTTGACGCGCGGATGGCCTTGATATTTCAAGGCAATTTCGCGGGTGCCGTCGGTGGAATTGCTTTCCACCACGATGATTTCCATTTGCAAATTCGGCATTTCCTTCTGCATCAACGCCGCCATCAGCGCGTCGAAAGTTTTGGCCTCGTTGAAAGCGGGGACAATCACGGACACGACCGGCTGAGGACGCATTTCCGCCTTGCGTGCAAACAACATCATGCCGCTGGCGGCGAGCCGGCGATGCTTGAACTGCAACTGGCGCGGCAAAATGCGGACGAAAAAATTTATCAGCGGCGTCACCACCGGAACGGGAAAACGGTCGAAGTGCAGCCGCACGTAATCGAAGCTTAAAATTTTCCAGCCTGCTCCGACGATGACATCACGAAAGCCAGATTTGATGAGCGCGGTCTGGAGTGTGTGCCGGTCAAAATAAACCAAGTGCTCGGTTTTGAATTCCATCCATTTTTGTTTCATGATCCGGGCGGACCACGAACCGATGTCCGGCGTGGCGATGAACAGCGTGCCGCCGGGCTTGAGCACGCGATGGATTTCGCGCAGAAAGGCGAGCGGGTCGCGGACGTGTTCGATGACATCCGACAGCACACAAAAATTAAACTGTTCCGACGGCAGCTCGGCCTGCGCCAATTCGCCAACCCGCACGTCGCCCTGCTTGAGCCGGTTCCGCGCTTTTTCACAGGCGGCAATCGAGTATTCGACGCCCGTCACCTGCCAACCTTCGGCTTCCGCCGTGACGAGAAAATCACCGTCGCCGCAGCCGACTTCAAGCAAGCGTCCGTTTTTCAAGCCGGAATAACGGCGGCTTTCCACCAGATAAAGACGCGCCGTGGCCTGCTTGATTTCGCTGACCGCCCGGCGTCCGGCCTCGGTGTCGCTACCGAGAAAATAATCCGCGCCATAAATGTGGGACAGTTCGCCATCGCCGGGCTGAGGATTAAGAAACACCAGTCCGCAATCATCGCACCGCACCACGCGATAATCGGAGGTTGAAAACAGGTAATAAATCCGAGGCCCGTTGCAGACCAAGCAGGTTTTGACCGTGCATTTATTTCCAGATGTTAAATCCATGTGATTAGTTTTTCAGGAGGTTCGTTGAGTTTGCCGATGCCGGGTGCGGCGAGCATTCATCGCCAACAGAGCAACCACACCGCCCGCTGAAATCCAAAACAGCATGCAGGCCAGCCGCCAGTGCCGGGGTCGGTAGGTAAATTGCACTTGGTAGTCGCCCGGTTGATCCAGATAGATGCCCTTGAATGCGCGGTTGACAGTCAAAACTGCTTTCGGCTGATGGTTCGCCGTAGCAGTGAAATCCCGGGCTTGTCCTTCCGTCAGGCAGACCACGCCGGCGGAAGCGGCATGGACATCAAACTCCGTGGCATTGGGCGACAGCCGGTAATTGGTCGCCGGCGTAATTGTCGCAGCGTTCGTGCTCACCAGCGGCAGCAGTCCAGGGTGGTCATGAATGTCCTGCGGGGTTAAGCTGACAAACGGCTGTTTGCCGTTGGTTGCGAGATGCTGGATGAAAGTTTCGGTGGTGGCAATGGATGTCACATGGTTCGCAAAAAATGCCCGCGGCCACACGTCCAGGTTTTCGACGATGGCAAAATCGTGGCGTGCGATCAGGCGGAAGCCGAGTTTTTCGCCGAGGTCAGTCTTCGGTGCCGCCAGCAGATATTTGACGTTTAGGAAATTCAACAGCGGCTGCGCCTGGACCGGGTTCACCACCTCCAGTTCCCAAACGCTGCTGAGTTCCATGCCGGGAAACTGGCGGATGAGGTCAACGAATTCCCCATTGCTCAACGGCGAACATGAGCGGATATCCTCCAGCTCATAGACTGCCGAATAATTGCCCATGAAGCCCCACGGAATGTTGACCATGCGAAACGGCCCCGATGTGTCCGCCTTGATTTGGTTGACCGCTTCGCTCGGCGAGTTGAGCCGCACCCGGGGGCCTGGCAGCATGAGCAGGTAGTCATTTCCAAAATTATAAAGTCCGAAACGGAAGTTGGGGATGAATCCCAGAATCAAAATGCCCGCCCAACCCAGCAGGAGCATTTGCTGCTGGCGATGCTGTAGAAAAACAAACAGCAGCGGTGCGGCCATGGCTCCGGCGGCAGCGCACAAGAAATAATTCCACGGCACCTCCGGCTCGTGTGCATTTCCAGATAAATACAATAAAACCAGACCCGCAAAAATGCCGGCGATGCACATGAATTCGACGACCAACCTGCCCAGCTTCATCTTGCCGGTCAGAGTTTTGAAACCATAGGCACTTTGTATGGTCAGATGCATAACCAGCAGATAGGAAAAATCGGTTTCCACATGGCCGACCCGGTTCAGAAGTGGAACGGCGGCAATCAAAGAAGACGGAACCCAGCCAAAAATGCAGCCAATCCACCACGCGATGGCTCCGCTATTGATCCAATAGAAGCGTTCACCTTTGAATTGACGCCAGCGAAACAGGCTGAGACAACAGCCTACCAAAATCAGGAGGCTCGTGCCGGGGGCGGTGGCAACATTGGGTTGCAGCAGGAGATAAAAAAGGTCGTCAAAAATGCCCGCCAAAATCTTGGTCGGAAGAAGAGTCACATTGATTTGTTCGTGCGCGGTGAAAGAACCGGGAAGGGAAACCAGAAACGACAACCAAACCGGGGCGGTCAGACCTAAAAATAGAAGCGTGCCAAGTCCCACGCGGCCCAGAACCCGGATCATGCTCACAAAGTTTCGACTACCCGTCAGCGCATAGATCAAAGCGGTCAAATTCAACCCGCCAATCAGCGCCACCGCTACCTCCACATGACCGGCGTTGAAACAGGCAAAGTTCGCCAATAACCAGATCAATCCCCAGGTCGCCCGCCGGTCGGAATGCAAATCAAACCATTCGATCGCCGCCAGCAGGATCCAGGGCGCATAGCTGAAAACAAAAAAGGCCGGATGATTGTTGATGAAAAAGAAAGCACCGCAATATGCCGCCAGGGCGGAATAAATCAGCGATAAAATGTGATTATCCAAAAGCCGAAGAACGAGCAGCCCAAAACCACAGCAGAAGAGAAATTTCGCGGCCAGAAACTTGAGATCCCAAGCGCAGGCCGATCCATGCCCCAGAATGACCAGCCATTGCAGCGGGTCACCCAGCATTGAAATCGCCTGCCCGATGAGGGTTTCACCGGCGTGGCTGTATCGGTTCCACAAAGGCAGCTCGCCATGTTCCAGCAGGCTCCGAGACTCGACAAACCCCATCGGAACCCCCCACCACATCATGGCATAGGTATCACTGCCATGCATGTTATTGACAACATCCGGTGTCCGGACCGGCCACTGCGCCATGCCCGGCAAAGGCGGCCACCAGTTGTAAACGAGCGTGCCCGTTGACATGGGGGAAACCATGCTTTTGCCGCAAAAAATGACGGGGTAGCAGTTGACGACCACTGCCAGCAGGGCCACTAGGACGATCGGCAAAATGGGGCATTGCTGACTCCACCGTAAAACCGAAGCGGTAAATGCTTGGGAACGGATTTGTGAGTCCGAGTTCATATCTTCGCAGGAGTTTATGGGTTGGCCTTGTTGCATTCAGAACGCCCGACTCGTCGGTTAACGGCCAATTTTTACCGTGTAAGAATCAAATGTAAATCGCAATCAGGTTTGTCAGCCGCTCGAAAAGTAAACCCAGCGCGGCCAGCGACTACCAACTGTCCGCCACGAATGAATTTCAGATGATTTGGCCGCCTGTTCACGATGCAAACTTCAGGTAAATCACCTTGAGATACTCCGCCTCCTTGAAGCCGGCCGGATGATCCGGCGGATGCAATTTCGCTTTCAATTCAGAAATTTTTCTCCCGGATTTTCTCGCCGCGCCGCGCGCCGCATCAAAAAATTCCGCCGCGGAAACATGCGCGGAGCACGAGCCGGCCACTAGAATTCCACCGCCGGCAAGCCTTTGAATGCCGAGCAAATTCAGCCGTTCATAAGCGCGGATGGCGCCTTCACGCTCCACCGCGCGTTTTGCGAGCGATGGCGGGTCGAGCACGATTAAATCAAATTTGTCCGTCGATTTTTCCAGCCAATCGAAGCAGTCGGCTTGGACGGTTTCATGGCGGCAATCCGCGACGCCCGGAAAATTTTTGTTTAGCGCAAAATTCCGTTTTGCCGATTCCAGTGCGTGCGTGCTGATGTCGAGGTCGGTCACGGATTTCGCGCCGCCGCGCGCGGCATAGACCGAAAAACCGCCGGAAAAACTGAAGGCGTTGAGAACTTTTCTGTCGCGCGCCAGTTTTTCGACCTCGGCTCGGTTCTCGCGCTGGTCGAGAAAGAACCCGGTTTTCTGTCCGCGTAAAACATCGGCTTCAAAACGGATTCCGTTCTCCAAAAAAATCATCGGCGCGTCTGGCTCCGGGCCGAAAAGGGTTTGTCCGTCGCGCAATTGAAATTGTTTTTCTGCGACTGGCTGGATGTTCCGGCTCAAGCGCAAAACAATTCGTTCGCACGGAATCTTATCTTTGAACAACGAGACGGTTTCTTCCAGCCGCGGCAGCCAGGACGCCGTGTAAATTTTCAGCACGAGCGTTGAATCGTATTTGTCCAAAACCAATCCCGGCCAGCCGTCGCTTTCGCCTTGGATCAAACGATAGCCGTTGGTTTGCTGGTCAAACAAATCGCGGCGCACGACAAGCGCTCTTTCCAGACGCGTATTCCACCAAAAGGAATCAATGATTTGCGGCTTGCCCGCGTGTAAAACACGGACTCGGATGGGCGAGTCAGAATCAAACAAGCCGACGGCGAGAAACTTGTCTTTGCGGTCGTAGATGACGGCGAGTTCACCTGTTTGCCCGGCGCGATTCGCCTCGTGTATGCTGTCGGCAAAAAGCCACGGATGGCCGGCGCGAACAATGGATTCGGCGGCGCTGGTGATGCGGAGACGCAAGCGGGTTGCCGCAGTCTGGTTTGCGGCGGACGGATTCATTCCAAGCCGCAGTTTCTTCGAGCGCGTTTCAAAACAGTTTGCGCCAGCGCACGCGCCTTGGCCGCGCCATCGGCAAGGACGTCGTTGACATAATCCAGATTGGCCGCAAGTTCGGCGCGCCTTTTGCGCGCACCGGCAAAATAATCCCAATAGCACTGAAATAACGCCTTCTTCAAATCTCCGTAACCAAGTCCGCCGGCACGCAAGCGATCTTCCCAGGCATTTGCAAAATCAGACGGCCCGATAATTTTGAGCAATTGCACCGCGAGGTTTTTTTCCGCATCAGGCTTTGGCTCGGCGGGCGTTCTCGAATCCATGGTGATGCCCATGATTTTTTTGCGGATGGCTTTTTCGTCGCCGAAAATCTCAATTGTGTTGCCGTAGCTCTTGCTCATCTTCTGGCCGTCCGTGCCGGGGACGAGCGCGGTTTCGTCGCGAATCTGCGGTTCGGGGATCACGAAGGTCTGGCCGTATTGCTCGTTGAACTTGACGGCCATGTCGCGCGTCATTTCGAGGTGCTGTTTCTGGTCGCGGCCGACCGGCACCACGTTCGAGTCGTAAATCAAAATATCCGCCGCCATCAACACGGGATAGGCAAACAGGCCGTGCATGGGCGCGATGCCTCTGGCAATTTTGTCTTTATAGCTCGTAGCCCGTTCGAGCATGCCCATCGGCGTGACTGTCGAGAGCAGCCAGCTTAATTCGCAGACTTCCGGCACGTCGGACTGCTTGAAGAAGACGGATTTTTTCGGGTCAAGACCGCACGCGAGAAAATCCAGGGCGACTTCCAAGGTATTTTTGCGCCGTTCATCTGCGTCGAACAGCGAGGTCATCGAATGATAATCGGCGATGAAATAAAACGCGTTGCCTTTTTCCTGAAGCTCGATGGCGGGACGCATCATCCCGAAATAATTTCCGAGGTGCAGCGTGCCGCTGGGCTGGATGCCT
>CAYPTV010000134.1:0-7498 GCA_964413505.1 uncultured Bifidobacteriaceae bacterium
CTTAGGAGCGTTTGGCTCATTTTGCAAGCAGCCGCCGTTGCGTCTTTTTCTGTTGAAAACGTCCAGCCAACTTCAGTTTTTGTCCATTGCAGTCGCCGGCTGGCGCGGACATCTTGTTGCTGTTCATTCTGTTTTACCCGATCAATTGAAAAATCAATTTGCAACACGCACGTTCTTAAACTTGCGTTGGACGTTGGCAGTGTTGCCTTTGGTGATGATTGTGGCCAGCGCCCTCGGTCAGACAAACCTGCCTTCGGATGCGTGGCGCACTGCAGCCGACGCGCGGATCGAAGCAATTCGCAAACAGGATTTCCACATTCAGGTGACGGATGCAGAAGGTCGGCCGGCGGTTGGCGCGCAAGCCGAGTGTCGGCAAGTGCGCCCGGCGTTTCCCTTCGGCGCGGCGATGAGCAGGAAGCTGCTGGACAATCCCCGCTATCAGGAATTTTTCCGCAGCCATTTCAACTGGGCCGTTTTCGACAACGAAGCCAAGTGGTATGCCAATGAACCCGTGCGCGGCGCGGTCAGTTACGCCGATGCCGATGCGATGCTGGATTGGTGCGAGGCAAATCATATTCTCGTGCGCGGGCACAACTTGTTCTGGTCGCCGGAAAAATGGCAGCCGCCATGGCTCACAAAACTTGGCACGAATGAACTTCGCCAGGCGGTTGAAAACCGGCTCGAAAGCGCGACTGCTCATTTTCGCGGACGATTTCAACAATGGGACGTGAACAACGAAATGTTGCACGGAAGTTTTTTCCGGGATCGCCTCGGTGAAAACATCGAGCCGTGGATGTTTCAGCACGCGCATGAACTCGACCCGGACGTAAAACTTTTCGTGAACGATTACAACATCCTTTCGACGGATCAAAATTTCAATGATGTTCAGACCGACGAGTATGTGGCGGAAATTCGGAAATTACTGATGGCAGGTGCGCCGATCCAAGGCATCGGGATTCAAGGTCACATCTGGAACGAAAATATTCTGGAACATCCTGAAGTCATCAAGGAGCGGCTCGACAAAATCGCCGCGCTCGGCCTGCCCATCTGGATCACGGAATTTGACGTGGCGGATGCCGATGAAAAATCCAGCGCCGATAAATTGGATTTGGTTTATCGCACGGCCTACAGTCATCCGGCGGTCGCGGGCATCATGACGTGGGTGCCGTGGGCGGGTGATTCCTGGCGCGGAACAAATGCCGGTCTGGCACGAACTGACTGGACGTTGAGCGCGGCGGGACAGCGTTTTGAATCGCTCATGCGCGAATGGTCAACGCAGACCAACGGCCAGACCGACACGAATGGAATTTTTGCTTTTCGCGGTTTTCCCGGCGAATATGAAATCACCGTTTCCGTTCCCGGCGGCGCGTCCGTCACTCAAAAAATTGTTCTTGATGCGGCAGGCGCAAAAACAAATTTTATTTTCAATCTGGGCCAGTCCAGCGGCGCAACGGAGCGGGTGATTGCCGCCGACCTTGCCGGAAAATCCGCGCCGATGAGCCGGATGTATCGCGTGTGTGTCGGCGCGGGACGCGCGAACGAGGGATTGCGCGGCGACTGGCAGCGGCAACTCAAACTCTGTCACGACGAACTGGGCTTCGAGTTTATCCGCTTTCACGGATTGTTCAGCGACGACATGGGCGTTTATTCCGAAGACGCCGACGGCAGCGCGCATTACAACTGGCAAAATGTGGACGCGCTTTACGACCAGATTCTGGCCATCGGCATGAGGCCGTTTGTCGAGCTGTCGTTCATGCCGTCCGCGCTGGCCAGCGGCAACAAAACGGTTTTCTGGTGGCGCGGCAATGTCACGCCGCCAAAAAATCTGGATCGCTGGGCGGAATTCATGCGCGCCTTCGCCGGTCATCTGACCGAACGTTATGGCGCGGACGAAGTGAAGCGCTGGCGCTTTGAAGTCTGGAACGAACCGAACCTTTCCATTTTTTGGACTGGAACGCAGGCGGACTATTTTCAACTTTACGAGCGCACGGCGCGCGCGATCAAAAGCGTGAATCCTGCATATCAAGTCGGCGGCCCGGCCACGGCGGGCGGCGGCTGGATTGGCGAGACGATCAATTTTTGCGCGAGCCATGACGTGCCGATTGATTTTATCAGCACCCACGCCTACAACGTCGCCGGCACGGTGGATGAATTCGGCACGAGCGGCCAGGCGTTGGACAAAAACCTGCATGGCGTGGCGGATCAAATCGCCCGCACCCGCGATACCATCGGCCATTCCGCGCTGACGAATTTGGAATTGCACTTCACGGAATGGAGTTCGTCCTATTCGTCGCGCGACCCGGTGCATGATGATTATATTTCCGCGCCCTTCATCCTCGAACAAATCAAGCGCACCGGCGGCCAGGCTGATTCCATGTCGTATTGGGTCTTCACCGATATTTTTGAAGAGGCGGGCGTGCCGACGAAACCATTTCACGGTGGCTTTGGTTTGCTCACGGTGCAAGGCATCCGCAAACCCGCGTATTTTGCGTATCGCTATCTGAACGAATTGGGCGACGACGAAATCCCGACGACCGACGATTGCGCCTGGGTTTGCCGCGATAAAAAAGGTGGCGTGCAGGTTTTGTTCTGGGATCTCACGCACCCGTCGCCGGACAAAAAATTTCTGGATCAAACCCTTTTTGCCCGCGAACGTCCGGCGCCGCCGAAAGGCCATGTGACGTTGAAACTCGCCGGCCTCAAGCCCGGCAATTACAACTTGGTGGTGCGTGGCACGGGCTATCAACGCAACGATGCCTGCACGCAATATCTGGAATGGGGTGCGCCGGATCAATTGACGCGGCGACAGCAAAACGAACTTGCCAACCTTGCCGCAGATGCGCCTTTGTTGCAGGAAACAGTGACGGTTTCCCAAGACGGAAATTTTTCCCGCACCTTTGACTTGCGTGAGAATGATGTTTATTTCGTCACCTTGCAATCAACCGCTCCAACAGTCCCGCCAACCTCAAATAAGTTGTGAAAAACCATACCCTCATTTTGGTTGGCAGCATTTTCCTGATGGCGGGCGCATATGCGCGGTCTGTCGGAGACATTGAACCGCGCGAACCTGGGCGTATTTTACTGACTGACCGACTTCAGTCACCGCAACCGACTCTGCCTTAACCTGTCAACTGCACTCACGCCCACAACAGCCACAGTCAATGTCGTCCTGTTTTGGGTGATGTCGAAATTGTTCGAGAAGATTAATTTGTGAGGATGAAAATTTGCCTGGTCATCGGGGTTATGTTTGAAAAAGAATCGGGGCAAAAGATAAAAACGAAAATTAGCCAATAAAATCAATGAGGAAAATGACTTCCAAAAATATCGGAGAGGGTGAAAATAGTGAGGCCAAGAACCTGCACGCCTTGCGGCACTGCCACCTCAAAGCAGCGTGTCTGCCAATTCCACCATATGCGCAACCGTCCGATAATGAAGCACAGGATACTGCGGTTTGTGCAAGGTCATTTTGAATTTTTAGGACGGCAGATACTCAATTTCCCAACAGCCATTGCCAGCCGCGCGAGTTGCTGGGCTGGGATGAGTTGAATTTTTCCCCGCTCGTCTTGTGCAAGTCCCATTGGAGCAGCAGCCCGATGTTTTGCGCGCCGCGCCCGTTGTCGCGGATGGCGTCAATGCCGTAGGCGTAGGTGAGCATTATTTTGAGACGGTCGGAGTGTGATCGGAACAAAATGCCGCCGCCCACGCCGCTGAGCGAGTTGCAGGGCTGCGTTTCGCCGGGCAGATAATCCACGACGGCGCTGGAGGCGTTGAGGTCGAAATTCCAGCGCTGGTTTTTGTCCAGCGGCAGAAGATAATTCCCGCTGAGCAGGGCAAACTGCCGCGCGCTGATTTCCTGGAAATAATAGCCGGGCAGCGAGAGCGGAAATTCCGAGACGAGCGGCAGGAATCCGCCGAGGCGATACGCGCTGAAACGGTCGGCATCCACGCTCGTTCCTGCGGTCAGCCGGACGTAAAAACTTTGCTGGCTGTCGGGCAGCGTGTAGGCAAGAGCGGCCTCGGCCCAGAACAAGTGTGACTGGCTGCTGAGCTGGCCGTTGACCACCCCGTCGCCATAGGGTCCGGGATTGCTGCGCAGATGGCCTTCATACCAGACGGACAACTCCATCGCCAACGGCGGATAAAGCGTCGGCTCGATGCCGCCCCAGCGCAGGCCGGTGCGCACGCTGTAGTCACCATGGTCGTTGGGCAGTTGAAACCCGGACGCCGTGCTGTCATTGCGCGAATAAGTAGAATAATGCGCCGTGCCGCGCAAAACCAAGTTCAGCGGAATCATGTCGCCGGGATTGAACAGGTGATAAATGCTTCCGGAAATCTCCGCGCCGTTGCCGTCGAAGGACTCGGACGGCAGGTAAGTTCCGTCGTGGATTTCCGAATAGCTGTCCGCAAAACCGCCGCCGGCGATACCGATGGCGAAATCCGTGTTCGGCCCGAGGCCTTGGACGAAGCCGAGTTCGGAATCCAGATAAACCGGCGCGACCGCGAGCCGCAGCGTGAGGTTCGTGCGCAGAAAATCCGGCTGGTTGTGGTAATAATAGGCGTAGGCGGCCAGCGGTTCGCGGCCTTCGACGGGCTGGTTGTAACCGAATTGGACCAGGTCGCGCCTGACAGGGTCAATTTGCGCCGACGCAATAATCGGGGCGAACAAGATCAGCCAAAATAGGACACGCCCGGTTTTTATCACGCCGATTTCGTAACGCAAACCGGCGCAGACAGCAAGGCGATTCAATCCGCTCGACAGGCGGAAAAATTTTAGGCTTACTATCGTGCCGATGCCGCCACTCAATTCTGAATTGCTAGCCAAAGCCAAAGGTCTGGGATTTTCCGACCGGCAGATCGCCCATTTGACCGGCACCACCGAGGACGCCATCCGTGCCGAGCGCAAACGCACCGGCCTCGTTCCCAGCTACCGCCTCGTGGACACCTGCGCGGCGGAGTTCGAGGCTTACACGCCTTATTATTATTCCACCTACGATCGCGGCGACGACGAGGTCAAGGGCAACATCGCCAAGAAAGTGATGATTCTCGGCGGCGGCCCGAACCGCATCGGCCAGGGGATTGAATTTGATTACTGCTGCGTCCACGCCGCGTTCGCGCTCAAAGAGGACGGATTTGAAACCATCATGGTGAATTCAAATCCCGAAACGGTTTCGACCGATTACGACACGAGCGACAAATTATTTTTCGAGCCGCTCACGCTGGAAGACGTGCTGCACATCTACGAACGCGAAAAATGCTGGGGTGCCATCGCACAATTCGGCGGCCAGACGCCGCTCAACCTCGCGCTCGGCCTGCAGAAAAACGGCGTCAACATCATCGGCACATCCCCGCAGAGCATTGAAATCGCCGAAGACCGCAAGCTGTTCGCCGCCATGCTCGACAAGCTGAAAATTCCCCAACCGCCAAACGGCCTCGCCACGAACGCCGAAGAGGCGCTCGTCATCGCCAAGCGCCTGACTTATCCCGTTCTTGTCCGCCCCAGCTTCGTTCTCGGCGGTCGCGCGATGCAGATCGTGTATTCCGATGCCGAACTGTCGCACTACATGAAGTTCGCCGTCGAGGCATCGCCCGAACGTCCCGTGCTTGTGGACAAATTTCTCGAAGACGCCACGGAAGTGGATGTGGACTGCATCACCGACGTCGGCCTGCCGAACGGCGGAACCATCGTCATCGGCGGAATGCTCGAGCACATCGAATTTGCCGGCGTCCATTCCGGCGACGCCGCGATGGTCCTGCCGCCGCACACGCTTTCCCAGGGCGTCATCGAAACCATCCGCGCCTACACCCACGCCATGGCCCGCGAACTCAAGGTCATCGGCCTCATGAACGTGCAATACGCGGTCAAAGACGAAAAAGTCTTCGTCCTCGAAGTCAATCCGCGCGCCTCACGCACCGTGCCGTTCGTGAGCAAGGCCATCGGCAAACCGCTCGCCAAGCTGGCTGCGAAAGTCATGGCCGGGAAAACCCTGAAGGAACTGGATTTCACCGAGGAAATCTGGACGAAGTATTGGGCCGTGAAGGAATCCGTCTTCCCGTTCAACAAATTCGTCGGCCAGGACATCCTTCTCTCGCCCGAAATGCGTTCCACCGGCGAAGTCATGGGACTCGACGCCGACCTCGGCGTTGCCTACGCGAAATCCCAGATGGCCGCCAACTCACCGCTGCCGGCCAGCGGGAAAGTTTTCATCAGCGTCAGCGACCTCCACAAAAAGGACGTCGCTGAAGTCGCCAGACAGTTCTCCGAACTCGGCTTCGAACTCGTCGCGACCAGCGGCACGGCGGCCATTTTGGAAAAAGCCGGCCTGAAAGTTCAACGCATCCTCAAGCTGCTCGAAGGCCGGCCCAACGTGATTGACCTGCTCAAGAACAAGGAAATCCAGCTCGTCATCAACACGCCCGCCGGCCAGTCACCGCGCGAGGACGAGGTGAAGATCCGCACCACCGCCGTCTATACCAACACGCCCATCATGACCACGTTGAGCGGCGCAAAGGCCGCCGCGCTCGGCATCGCCGCGCTGAAGAAATCCGGCTACGCCGTCAAGACCGTTCAGGAGTATCACTAAAACTGGATTTGCCTTAAATACATAAAATATGTATTTTGCATAAATGGAAACGACGTTGACTCAACTTCAACGGCAAACTGGTCGCGTGGCGGATGCGATTGCGCGGCGTGAACCGGTTCGTCTGACGCGCCACGGCGAAACGATTGCCGAAATTCAACCCCGTCCGCGAGTGATGACGGGCGCAGAATTTGCCGCGCGCTGGCGCAATCGAAAACGGCTGGATAAAAAGACCTGTGACGCAGTGATTCGGGCGCTAAAAGAACTTGATCAGGCCGGATGAGATACCTTGCCGACACTTCCGTTTTGGTTCACGCCGAGCGGGAAAATTTCGACCTCGGCCTCTGGCTGGACGCGGACGACGAAATTTATATTTGCGGCGCGACGGCTGCGGAATTTCTGGCCGGCCAGCCGCTGAAAGACGAGGGCAAACGCAAACGCTGGCGCGAATTTTGGAAGTCGCTCGACATCCCCGTCAAGCCGCTGACCAATGAAGCGTGCGAACAGGCCGGCCATTTGCTTTTTTTGGCGCGCAGCAAGGGAAAAACCGTGCCCCTGGGCGATGGCCTTCATGCGGCGGTTGCCGACTTGGACGGATTGAAAGTCCTGACCGCCGACATTGAACATTTTTCCGACATGGGAATCAAAGCCGTCAATCCGCTTTTGGAAGAACCGCCTGAAAACTGACTGCGCCGTCAAGACCGTGCAGGAGTATCATTGATTGGCCGGCTTTCCCGACGCCCATCGGCTGTCGTAAAATGGGCATTGTCACCGTCCCGGCGGGCCGTGAAAATCCTCGGAGGAACCTGTCCGTGATTTTGTGTGTGAGGCGGAAGCCGTCCGCTCCCCGGCTGTTTTTCCGCTTTCCTTGACGCCGCCGTTGTGCTGAAATTTTCCCGTGAATGGGAAATCAGGGTTTG
>CAYPTV010000135.1:0-7477 GCA_964413505.1 uncultured Bifidobacteriaceae bacterium
GCGCCCACGGCGTTCATCAGGACAGGCACCACCACCGTGGTGCCGGACATGGCATTGGTCGAAACCAATGTCAGCACGGTCTGTGGCACGGTCAGCACGGCGACGGTGCTGTTGGTCGTCGCGTAAGGATTGCCCACAATCACGTCGTAATTGCCGGTGTCACTCAAGCTCACGTTTGTCAGGACCAGATTGGTGGTGGCCGAGCCTGAAACATTTCCGCCGTCAACCAGATTGGTTCCATTTTTGCGCCACTGATAGCTCAATGGTCCGGTTCCGGTTGCAGACACGGTGAAGCTGGCGCTGTTGTAGCTTGAAACCGACTGGCTTTGCGGCTGTTGCGTGATGACCGGCGGTAAAACAACCGTCAGCACGGCGCTGGCGCTGTTTGTAGAGCCGGCAATGTTGGTCACTACAACCGAGTAACTGCCCGCCTGTGTCAATTGAACGTTGTTCAACGTCAATGTGGGATTGGTGGCCCCAGTGATATTTGTCCCGTTTAAGCTCCATTGATAGCCCAACGGTGCCGTGCCGCTTGCCGCGACGCTAAAGGTCGCAGTGCCGCCAACCAACGACGTTTGGTTCGTCGGCTGCGTCGTGATTGCAGGTGCCACCGGCGTAAAGCATTTGCCCGCACTGCCTGCGTTGTAGATGGCCTGAATTTCAGAGGCGGAAAGCGCACGGCTATAAATTGAGGGTTCGTCAATCAAGCCGTTGAAATAATATGCAAGTCCGCCAATACGGACTGGTTGGGTTGTAGTGATGATCGGACCGGCCACCGCCATCTGTGTATCCAAGCTGCCGTTCACATAAAGCTTTAATGTGGTTCCATCATAAGTCTCTGCCAAATGATACCATGTGTTGGTCTGAACAACTGTGGCACTGTCAAAATACACAAACCCTGACGGCACTCCAATACATGCCCTGAAGTCTCCCGCGCCTATTGCCGTGGGCGAAGAACCAACTGTTAACAAGTATTGTCTGGCTGAAGTCTCGCCATCTTTTGACAATATATGTTGATCCCATTTGCCCAGCGAATCCAGGCCGCTAACATTAACCCAGCACTCAATCGTCAGCGCATTCGTAGGATTCAGCGACGGCGCATCGGCAACCGTCAGATTAGCAGTTCCATTAAAATTAAAACATTGACCCACTTCTCCATTTGTATAGGTCACACTGGCGGGGACTGTGGCGTTATTTGTCCCGATGCTGTCAAATCCATTTCCCTCCGCCTGCCACCAAGCAACTAAACCGGAGGGCGGCGGATCGCAGACCGGCACATTCACCGTCAGCACTGCGTTCGCGCTGTTGGTCGAGCCGACGATGTTGGATACCGTCACGGAATAATTTCCAGCTTGCGACAATTGCACATTGGTCAATGTCAAGATAGCGTTGGTCGCGTTCAGGATGTTCGTCCCGCCGAATATCCACTGATAGCCCAACGGGGCAGTGCCACTGGCGGTCACGCTAAATGTCGCCGTCCCGCCCGCCATCACCGTCTGATTGGTCGGCTGCGTTGTGATGACCAGTCCTGCAAACGGCACCGTGTTCTGATATATCGAAATGGTGTTGTCATTGGCGTTGCAGAAAACGACATCCGGCCGGCCGTCACCGTCCAAATCACCGATTGAAACACCAACAGCGTTCACGCCTGTCGAGAAATTAAATGGACCGGCAAGCGAACTGTTCGTGAAGCTGCCCGGCGTGCTTACATTCCGAAAGACGGAAAGCAGGCTGTTCAATTCAGTCACAGCCGCAATATCCGGTTTGCCGTCACCGTCCAGATCACCGACGGCCAGCGAATGACCCCGGCCACCGAGCGAATAATCAATTCTCGGAGCAAACGAATTCGTGGTCAGGCTTCCAACAGTGCTGGTGTTGCGGAACACGGAGAGGGTTTGGGATAGATATGTAATGGCGACCAAATCCAGTTTGCCGTCACCATCCAGATCGGCAATCGCCAGGTTGATTGTGTAGTTCACACCCGGCAGATTCACTGCCGGGGCAAAAGAATTGGTGGTGATGCTGCCGGGCGAGCTGATGTTTCGGAACAGGGACACGTTGCTGTTGTTGGAATAACCCACCACCATGTCTGGCTTCCCATCTCCATCCAAATCCCCGACGGCCACCGTGTCGCAAGTGCCACCGGTTGCAATGTCAACTTTCGGGGCGAATGAATTTATCGTCAGGCTTCCAACAACACTGGTGTTTCGCAATATCGAAATCGTGCCGGAGCTGGGATTAGCCACCAACAAGTCTGGTTTTCCATCGCCGTCTATATCCTTGATTGCTATGGTTTCCGGGTTCGTTCCGACCTGGAAATCCACTCTTGTGAAAAGATTCGAGTTGATGTTGCCCGGCGTGCAGTTGTTCCGATAGACCGAAACTTGAGCCGTGCCGAAATCTGACACGACAATATCCAGCTTGCCGTCGCCGTCCACGTCCGCCACTTCCACATCAAACGGGCTGGCACTCGATAATGCAGCCGCCAAGTCAACCCGCGGGGCAAAGGAACCCGCCGTCAAT
Organism: uncultured Bifidobacteriaceae bacterium; assembly: GCA_964413505.1. Lineage (GTDB taxonomy): Bacteria > Verrucomicrobiota > Verrucomicrobiia > Limisphaerales > UBA11358 > UBA11358. The sequence goes on from CAYPTV010000135.1 coordinate 2,524, forward strand.
GAACCATTGGTGCTGATGTTCCGATAGATGGAAACAACTTCGCCGCTCCCGCTTGCCACGATCAAGTCCGGCTTCCCGTCACCATCAATGTCCGCGATCACAACTCGAATCGGCCCATTCCCGGCGGGCAAGTCCAAACGTGAACCAAAACTGGAGGCGCCAATGCCAGAGCCATTACCCGCGAACGTGGGCATGAACTGTTGGCTTGCACAGGCCGTCAATCCATTGACGGTCACCGTAATTGGCGCAAAGGTTGCACCGACGGGAACCGTCACCAGCAAGTTCGTCGTGCTGGCTGTTACAACACTGGCCTGGACCGCACCAAAGAAAACAATGTTGCTGGCGGCAATGGAACTAAAGTTGGTGCCGATAATATTCACCATGGTGCCAACATTTCCTGAAATGGGATTAAACGAGTAAATCGCCGGAATTGTAGTCGGCACATTGACCGTCAGCACTGCATTCTCACTGTTGGTCGAGCCGGCAATGTTTGACACCAGCACGGAATAATTACCGGCCTGATTCAACTGCACGTTGCTCAACGTCAATGTCGTGTTGGTCGCTCCAGCGATGTTCGCCGTGTTGAAGCTCCATTGATAGCTCAACGGGGCTGTGCCACTGGCTGCGACGCTAAAGTTCGCAGTCCCACCGATGATGTTCGTCTGGCTTTGCGGCTGTGTCGTGATAACGGGTGGCACCGGTGTAAAGCATTTGCCGGCGCTTCCAGCGTTGTAAATCGCCGCTATCTCGCTCGACGACAATGCGCGGTTGTAAATCGAAGCCTCGTCAACCAGGCCGTTGAAATAATATGGTCCTGCAGGCGCATCTCCGCCTATGCGGACCGGCTGGGTTGTCGTGATGACCGGACCCGTCACAGCCATCTGCGAATCAAAGCTGCCGTTCACATAAAGCTTCAATGCGGCTCCATCATACGTTTCAGCCACATGATACCATGTGTTAGACTGAATGACCGCAAGACTATCAAGAATCTGAAGCCCTGACGGCACGCCAATACCAGCCCTCAAGTCACCAGAGCCTATTGTGGTGGGAGAATCTCCAACGGTCAGCATATACTGCCTGGCTGAAGTCGCGCCATCTTTTGTGAATACTTGTTGGGACCATATGTTATTCACTTTACCACGAACATAAATCCAGCACTCAATCGTCAGATTGGTCGGATCCAGCGACGGCGCATCGGCAACCGTAAGAGTGGTCGTGCCGTTGAAATTAAAAGCCTGACCCACCTCGCCAGCTGCATAGGTAACACCGGCGGGAACCGTGGCGTTATTTGTCCCGATGATGTCATTGCCATTTCCCTCGCCCGGCCACCAGGAAATCAATCCAGAGGGCGACGGTGTGCAAGTTACCGGCACATTAACAGTCAGCACAGCGTTCGCGCTGTTGGTCGAGCCGGCGATGTTGGTCACTAGCACTGAATAATTGCCAGCCTGACTCAACTGCACGTTGGTCAGCGTCAATGACGAGTTTGTTGCATTCAGGATGTTCGTCCCGCCGAATTTCCACTGGTAATTCAACGGTGCCGTTCCCCCGGCAATGACGTTGAAGACAGCGGTCTGGCCGACATTGACAGTCTGGTTCGTCGGCTGTGTTGTGATGACGGGTGGATTCGTCGGAGTGACCACGTTAAATGGATTGCTGGAGCCGGTGTGATTGCTTCCATCATTTGCTGTCAGCACAACATTCGTTGCAGATTGCGGCACTGTGATGCTTCCATTCCAGACGCACCCGGCAAAATTCCCGGTGCTGGCCGGGGTCACGGAAAGACCGCCCGCCAATTGCAGGCTCACATTGTCCACATACGCATCAATATAAAAAGAGGTGGAATCCACCCAGAACATCACCCGCACTTTTGTTCCGGCAAAAGCGGTCACGTTATAATTTGTTTGAACCCAGCCGCCCAGCAGCGTATTGCCCGGGCTGGTGGTGAACGCCGTTGCCAGAACATTGTTGTTTGTATCACAAATCCGGACTTGAAATGCCTGGCCAGAATTGAATGAGCTGTAATAATTCCGCACGCAATGCGCCCAGCTCAAGGTGGCGCTGGAAACGCCAGCTGGAATTGTAACGTCCTGATACATGTAAAAGATGCCTGGTCCGTTTTCATCACCCAGCGCGCTGTAGCTGCCGGCGTAGGGTGCCAATGCGCCGCTCGCCCCGGGAGGAATCACCGTCCCGTTGTTGATGACAAACTGCCCGGTTGTGCTTTTCACCTGCGTCCAGTTTGTCAGGGTGCCCGTTTCAAATCCTCCGTTCAAAATCAACGCGCTGTTGGTTGGCGAGCCGGTACTCGAAGCTTGCAGTGAAACGGCTCCGGTGAAATTCGTGACCGTGAAGTTGTAAATATTTTTCGCAGTGATGGTCGCGCCGAAAGGCTGGTTGGTATATTGCGGCGAAGCAATCGTGTTCCACACAAAATGATCCAGCGTGGCCACCGCAGAAAGGACTGCATTTGAACTGACCGTCGAGCCGTAGACGTTGGTTACTGAAACAGCATAACTGCCGGTCTGCGAGGATTGAACATTCGTAACCGTCAGTGTCGCGTTCGTTGCTCCGACGATGTTCGTGCCGTTGAAATTCCACTGGTAAATGAGGGGCGCTGTCCCGGTGGTTGTCACATTAAAGCTCGCAGTTCCCCCGATCTGGACGGTTTGGTTCGTGGGCTGCGTGGCAATGGTCGGCGGAACTCCGACAACCGTCAGCACCGCAGCGGCGCTGTTGGTGGAGCCGGCAACGTTGGTCACCAACACAGAATAATTGCCTGCCTGATTCAACTGCAAATTAGTCAGTGTCAGCGACACATTGGTCGCGTTCAGGATGTTCGTCCCGTTGAAGCTCCAATGATAGCTCATGGGTGCCGTCCCGCTGACTGCGACACTAAAGTTTGCAGACCCGCCTATGGCGTTCGTCTGGCTTTGCGGCTGCGCCGTGATTACGGGCGGCACCGGCGTGAAGCATTTGCCTGCACTGCCTGCGTTGTAGATGGCTGCAATCTCATTTGACGATAGCGCACGGTTGTAAATCGTTGGCTCGTCCATCAAACCAGCAAAAGCACCGAGGTCGCCAGGATCATCAGTCGTTGGAGGCCGTCTGCCCAAATACATGTCGCGACTCGTTAGCGGCGTAAAGCTCCCCACGGTTTGCTGGCTTACAATCTGACCGTTGCAATAAATTGTCGCCACTCCCGACGCCTTGTCATAAGTCAATGCCACATGTTGAAAAACATTGGTGGTGACAACGCCCATGGTAGAACTCATCTGATGCCAGCCGCCTGAACTATCCACAATGTTTGCATATAGTTCTCCCGGGCCGGGATTGACATTAAACGGCTGGCCGGGAGCGATATGAAAATGCACCCCCCACATGGTCAAGTTGTTCCATTCAAATATCGGATGCATCAGCGTGACATCCGTGGGATTAATCCATGCTTCAAGGGTAAAACCAGCGCCTTTGCCGACATCAAGTTGGGATCCGGCTGGAACAAAGACGTCTGCGTTTGTGCTGATGAAATTAAATGCGTGGCCGACTTCGCCTGGGGCGAAACCCAATCCACCCTCCAACACGCCATTGTTTGTGCCGATACTGTCGTATGCATTCCCCTCCGCCTGCCACCAGGAAATTAAACCGGAGGGCGGCGTTATACACGAAGATGTTTGGGATGGACATTTGCCTGAACTGCCCGCGCCATAGATGGCCGCGATCTCGCTTGATGAAAGTGCCCGGCTGTAAACGCTCAATTCGTCAATCAATCCGCCATAGGTGTCGTTGAGTCCCACTGGCTGGCCTGTCCGCCTGCCGATGTTCAGTTGATACGCCGGATAACTCGTTTGTGGCGTGATGCTGCCAAAATTATTCGTCGCGACAGCGGTTCCGTTGAGATAAAGCGCAACCAGCCCGCTGCCCTTGTCATAGGTCACAGCCACATGCTGAAAATTATTCGTATCAAAAATGTATGGAAAGGAAATGGTGTGAGGATTGCCCGATGTGTCTTCTATGTTTGCAAAAAGCAGCGTATTATTATTTGCAACCCAAAGCTGCAAGCCATCCGACGCCGCAGAATCCCATTCGATGACAGGTGCATTTACATTGGCAGCCGGCTTGATCCAACATTCAATCGTTATCCCGCTTCCATTGGCTCCAACATCCAAACTGGGTGAAGCCGGAACGGGAATATATCCGGTGCCATCGAAATCAAACGCCTGTCCCACTTCGCCGTCGGTATAAGTGATTCCACCAGTCGGAGTGCCGTTGTTGCCACCGATGCTGTCGTTCGCATTCCCCTCCGCCTGCCACCACGCCACCAGTCCGGCGGGCGCTGGATTGCAGCCCTGTGGATACACCGAAACAACCGCCATGAAGACCACCGCGAAGACCGCAATAATTTTTTTCATAATCACCCTTGCTGTTTTATGAGACGCGCAGACTCTAAACAACAGAAGTCTGTTCCCAACTGTTTAGAACACTTTATTTATTTTATGAAATGTTGCACCGTAATGCAAGCTTTTTTTCTCGCTTTTAACCTCTTTCCGGCCAAAGACATCTGGTTGAAGACACGCCATCGGAAATCAATCGTCTTCAACCAAAATCCGGGGTTACGTCTTTGACAAATTTTTGGGGCGGCAGGGAAGCCGCGCGGCGGCGTCCCGTCCGGCGGACGTAACGAACGTGGTAAATCTCCGTCTTTTTCTGTCGCCTGACGCAGCGCGCCATCCCTACCTTGATAGTTTGTGAACTGCATAATCCCGCCAAAATCAAACCATCTGGCGCGGCTGGCAACGGCAGCTCTGGATGTGGCAAGGATTAGAAACCCTCCAACTCAAAGGAAACAAATCCGCCCTGACCTCGGCGGCGGGCAGCGGCGAAATGTCCGCATTATCGGTGTTAAGGAGACGCTGATTAAAGCGAAGTTATGAAATTTCGAGGTTGGCTGATGGCC
>CAYPTV010000136.1:0-7448 GCA_964413505.1 uncultured Bifidobacteriaceae bacterium
CGCTCTACAAGACGCAGTTCGCCGGCGCGGAATTTTTCAACGGCTTCCGCTGGTCGGACGACCTGGACGAACTGAAATTCATCATCAAGCGTGACAAAAAGGATCTCTCCCAGCACCTGCTAGAAACGGAGGAGTTCCGCGAGAAGTTCTACGGCGGAGACTTGGAAAAGATGACGGGCGCCAGCGAGTTCCGGGTGAAGCTGACGTAAAATCACAGCATCTGATTCAGTCGGGACAAAGTTCAAGCCCAAAGTCAATTGTCCGGCGGCTATTGCCGATCCCGGAGCAGTTATTCGGAGCCATGACTTTCCAAGATGGAATATGATTTTTTACAATCTGAATTCTGACTTTGATAATCTGAATCCTTATTGTTACAATCAGACTGCTTACTATTCTAATCAGACTGCCTATTTTTAAACAGTAAATATACTTTGTTTAAAAGTGAATCCTAACTTTTATAATCGGAACCTTTACTTTTATAAACTGAATCGGTATTATTGGAGAATACTTTGGTATTTACCCATGATTACATTGGATTTTGCCATAAAACAGGCATTTTTATGAAAGCGACCTCGGAAATTTCCAATCCAGCCTTGTCTGCGCCGTTGCCCGACTTGGCCAAACTGACCAGCGCCATTGGCAGCGTGCCGCGCTGGAAGATGCTCAAGGAACTGTCCTGCGGCGAGGCGCGCACGGTCTCGGAACTGGGGGCGGTGGCCGGTTGCAGCTACCAGAGCGCCGTCAAACATCTGGCCGTGTTGCGCGAGGCGGGCCTGGCGGTGCATGGACGCGGAAAGCTTTACCAGTTGCACAAGCATCATTTGCCCGTGCCCGGCCAGCCGGTCGTGGACTTCGGTCACTGCCTGCTCCGGCTGGATGCGGCGGGGTGAAATTCTTCCCCAAAGCGTCAACGGCATTTGCAATGATGTTATGAAGCAATTTCAACCACCACCTGCCGCGACGGGCGCGAGCACGGCGGGAGACACCAAGGCACAAAGGGAAAAATTCTTGGTGTCTTTGTGCCTTGGTGGTTTAAATTCTGCGGCTAATTTTTCCAGATCCAGTCGCCTTTTGTAAAATCCGTCCCGCCATTTTTATTCTGCGTGGAAACATCTAGTCCGCCGTCGTCTGTTTCGTTCCAGCCGACGGAATAGAGTAGAAATTTTCCACCGTCCGTGCGCCGATAATGCAACGGCTGGCCGCCGATAAGGTCGTGCGGAATCTTATCCATGAACTGCGGCATGAGCATGTCGAGTGTTTCGGGATATTCGCCATGCGCGAGATGATAACGCTCCAGCGCGCAGGCGATTTGCGCCTCGTTCACCATCGTTTGATTGTGCGCGGTGGTTTGCTCAGCTCTGGAATAATTTGGAATGGCGATTGCCGCCAGAAATTTATATGGACGAAATGTTCGGGCAGATTCATCAAATTCGTCAACTTCGCGGTTCGCTTCTTCAAATTTGCGCGGTGCAACGGTATCGTGCGCGAGGTCAAAACCTTCCAGCGGTTTCTGTTGGAGCGTGGCGACATTGACCATGTTTTGATAAGTCCAGCCGCGCGGCCAAAGCCAGTCAACGACTTTTTCACTCCGCTTTTCAGGGCGGGAATTGCCCAAGTTTAACAATTTTAAGAGCGGGAGAATTTGCGCATCGCGACATAAGCCTGCGGGTTCCTCTCGAAGTGCCGCCAACACAAACGGATTCAGATTGATATCCGCAAGTTGTTTTTGAAGCACGGCGAGTTGCGGCTCCTGCCATGCGTGTTGCTGAAAACCATAGGCGATGGTGTCCACATAAAGTCCGGTGACGGCGACGTTGATCATCGCCGCGACCAAAGTCATCGGCTTGCCGGATGGCGCGGCTTCCAGCAAATGGCGCATATCGTGCAGCAGCGTCAATTCCTGCAACGCCTTGTCCGGCTGGTTAAGCAGCAAATCACATTTTGCACGCTGTGTGAGTGTCTGCGCGACAATCCGGACGGCAACGAAGTTTGGAATCGAAATTTCGTATGGTATTGAATAGTCACAGTCAATCCGCGCATAAGGACGTTTCAAGGCTTCGCGCATCAAATCGAAATCCGGCTCAAGCTGGTCACTCCATGCCAGATAATCGCGCGCCGCCGGTTCGGTTGTGATTGTAGCGGTTGTATTTGTGTTGGAGCGGAGGCGCTTGGAAAATTCTTCTGATTCGGTGAAGTCATCTGCGGACACCCATCGATTTGGCATCGCAGGCAATTTCACAAACCGCGCCGCCATCTTCGACGCTTTGAAAAAATTCTGGTCATCCGGCACGGGCGGCGGAATGTAGGCGTTCCAGTCCAGCACTTCGCCCTTGGCCGCCAGTTCGTGTTTGCAATTTTCCCACGCAATCCAGCCGCGCAAATCCTCCTCGGCGTAGAAAAGCGCGGCCAATGTCGCCAGACCGATGAGTGTGATAATCGTCCGTTTAATGATGAGTTTCATGGTTGTTGTGTTATCGGACTGTCGGTTGAATGTCAATTTTTCCAGACCCAATCGCCTTGCTCGTCCACTCCGCCGTCATCCGTTTCATTCCAGCCGACGGAGTAGAGCAGAAATTTCCCGTCGTCCGTGCGCCGATAATGCAACGGCTGGCCGCCGATAAGGTCGTGCGGAATCTTATCCATGAACTGCGGCATGAGCATGTCGAGTGTTTCGGGATATTCGCCATGCGCGAGATGATAACGCTCCAGCGCGCAGACAATTTGCGCCTCGTTGACCATCGTTTGATTGTGCGCGGCTACTTGTTCTGCTTTGGAAAAATTGGGAATGGCGATGGCGGCCAGAATTCTATATGGCGTATAGTGATTAAAAAATTTGTCCAGGTCGCGCGACACTTCGTCAAATTTGTGCGGTGCTATGGTGTCGTGCGAGAGGTCAAAGCCTTCCAGCGGTTTTTGCTCAAGCACGGCGACATTGACAAGGTTTTGATAAGTCCAGCCGCTCGGCCAGAAAAACCAAGCGATTCTGGTCGTCCATGTCGCATGAATTGTTCTATCAAATAAATTTGGAATCCAGGCGATTTGAGCAGTGCGGCAAATGGCCGCCGATTCCTCATGGAGTGAATCGAACACAAACGGAGTCAGATTGATATCTGCGAGTTGTTTTTGAAGTGCGGCAAATTGCGGCTCCTGCCATGCGTGTTTCTGAAAACCATCGGCGATGGTGTCCACATAAAGTCCGGTGACGGCGACGTTGATCATCGCCGACACTAAAAACATCGGTTTGCCGGTCGGCGCAGCTTCCAGCAAATGGCGCATGTCGTGAAGCAGGGTCAATTCCTGCAAGGCTTTGTTTGGCTGGCCGAGCATCAAATCACATTGCGCGCGTTGCGCGAGCGTTTGCGCCAACCCACGAACAGCGATGAAATTTGGAATCGGAGATTCGTATGGCTTGGAATAATCGCCGGGGATAATTGCGTAAGGCCTCTTCAATGCTTCGCGTATTTCATCGAAATCAGATTCAAACTGGTCGCTCCATTTCAAATAGTCCGCCGCCGCCGTGATATGCACGCCCGTCAACTCAATCTGGAAGATGCTTCTGTCAATGGTCGCTTCAATTTGCAGATGGCCGATATTCGTGGCTGTATCCGGTGGAATTAGATTTTTCAAATCGCCGATGGATGGCGCGCTGTCCGCCCCGACAAAAATTTGCGCGGGCGGAAGGTTGCTCAATTGGAACTCGGAGAACTTAAAACCAGCGCAACCCATAAAGCTGCGGCCAATCTTGTTTTGGATGAAATCGCCGCCCTCGCTTCGTGCAGCAGGATCGTTGAGCTTTAAGAAGAGACTGTCTTTCTTTAATTCAGGAGTGGTGCTGCCGGGCAGGAGGATTTTGACTTCTGCCACGACCAGCGGTTTGCTTTTGGTTTTGGTATTGTCAAAGACGGGAAAAGGATTCGTTTCCGATCCAAAATACTGAATCCCCACCTGCTTTGCCTTTTCAGCCTCGGCGTCATTCCTAGCTTTGACAAACCTCAAGGCAATTTTGGGGCTGGCTGTGAAAAAATTCTGGTCGTCCGGCACGGGAGCGGGAATGTAATCGCTCCAGTTCAAATCCTCGCCCTTGGCTTCGAGATCGCGTTTGCAATTTTCCCACGCGCGCTTGCCGCGCCAGTCTTCCTCGGTGTAAAAAATCGCAGCCAGCGTCGCGAGAATGGCGAGGCCGGTCAAAGTCCGTCGTATGCCTTGCCAAGTGAACAACCAGCGGAAGAACCGTCGCTCCAAAGCAACCAGCGGCGTAAGCCATGAAATAATTCTACGAATGAACGGCGACAGCAACCATAGGCAAAACGCAATCGCGATGAGGTTGACCACTGTGTAGGGAATTTCTTCATCTGGCTCTGAATTTTCCGCAAGTCGTAAATATAAAAATTGTCCTGCCGTGAAGGTCGCCACCGCCCCGACAATCAGGAACAGCCAGCGGAAGAAACGCCTGGCAATCGAAGGCCGCCCGGCATTGGCTTTTGGTGTTTCGTTCATAATTTCATTTTGTAGGAGTCGAGGTCACGAGACTCTAATTTAATCAGAGACTCCTTACGTCGTCTCCTACGGATTTCAAGCCGTCAAGGTTTCAAAACGCCGCTCGCTGCTGGGTCGCGGCGAGAATGTTTTCGGCGGCTCGGCGATTCGCGGTTCGTTCGGGCCGATTAATTCGGCCAGCAACATTTCCTGCTGCCGGAATGTCAGGATCATTTCCGGCGACGGCGGCGGGGATTTCCGCGCCATCATTTCAGCCGGGTCGCGCTGCGAAAGATTGACGGCGATGATCAAAATCCAGACCGCAGCCAGCCCGGCCCAAATCCGGCGGCACGGCCAGATGAGTTCCAGCCATAGTTTGTTTGAACCACCAAGACACCAAGACACCAAGTTTTCTGTCCGGCTTTGTGTCTTTGTGCCTTGGTGGTTTAATTCTGCCACAACTTCGCGCCGAATCGCATCGAGCTTTGGCGCGGCGGATTGATGACGGGAAAATAGAATATCTCGCGGCGTTTTCATACTTGTGTTTTGGTAGGGCGCGTCACTCCGTGCGCGCAGGCTGGTTGCAACCAACGCTTCGGCGCGCAGAGGACTGCGTGCCCTACCATTTTGGTTTCAAACGGGGTTTTCATTTGTTCACCTCCAGTAACTTTCTCAAGGCTTTCTTCGCATAATACAGACGTGATTTCACCGTGCCGAGCTGCGTTTCCGTGATGCGCGCGATTTCCTCGAGCGGAAAATCCTCGACGAAGTGCAGCAGCAGCACGGAGCGTTGCGGCAATGGCAGTTGATCCAGCAAATTCATAAATTCAGCTTCCTGTTCGCGGCGGATGAGCAGATTGTCCGGGCTGTTTTCAAATTCATCCGGCGGTTCAGGAATTTCATCGAATATAATCTCCTTGCCGCCGTGTTTGCGCCAGAGCTGGATGACTTTCTGGTGCGCGATGCCGAAGAGCCAGCTTCCAAATTTTCCATCGTCGCGCAGTCCGCCGATGTGCCGGACGGCGGCGATGAAAGTTTCCTGCACGATGTCGAGGCTCGTCTGTTCGTTGCGGACCAGTTCAAAAACATAAACGTAAAGCGGAAGCTGGTATCGGCGGAAGAGCGCGTCCCAAGCCTCCGGTTTTCCGTCGCGGGCCTGTTGCACGGGCAAATGTTCGGGTTCAGCCACTGCCAGCATTTATACCGAGTGGAATGCGCGAGGCGAGAAAAGGTTCAAAGGAATGAAAGATTTTTTGACCACCAAGATACCAAGGCACAAAGGAAAAAGTCTTGGTGTCTTTGTGTCTTGGTGGTTAACCGGGAAATTTCCGCAGTTGCAAATTTCACTTCAATTGCGCTAAATAAGAGGAATGCCAACGGTCGCCGAACAATTGCGCACGGCGCGCGAAGCGAAAAACCTCACGGTGCAGCAGGTTGCCGACGCGACGAAAATCCGCTCCGACCACATCCGTGCGCTCGAAGAAGGGAACTTCGGGGCGTTTTCCGCGCCGGTCTATATCCGCGGCTCGGTGAAGAATTACGGGGCGATGCTCAAGCTCGACGTGCCGAAGCTGGTCATCGCGCTGGACGCGGAATTGAAGGGGACGGAAAAATTCAGCGAGCCGCCGCCGCTCACAGAGGAAACCAAGTCGCCCTTCGACCATGTCCTTTTCCTGCTGTCGAAGGTGAACGTGAAGATCGTGCTGGCCGCCGGCGGGGTTTTGGCGGTCGTCGTGATTTTTGGAATCGCGCACTGGGCGTGGCGCCAGCACCACGTCGCCGACCCGCTCGCCGACCTGCAGCCCGCCGTTTATCAGGCGACAAATTCCGGCGACACGCTGACGCTGCCAAAACGGTGAAATTATTTTCAATTTGCGATTTACGATTTACGCGCAGGTTGTGAAAATGACGCGGTTCGTAAATCGAATATCGTAAATTGCCTCACACGTCGCTCAAATAAATCTCGCGGTTGCGCCACAGGTAAATCAGGCCGGACGCCGCCGTGAGCGCGACGGTGAGCCACAGCATGATTTCGGCGAAGGCCGGAACCCATCCCTGGAAAATCTTTTGCAATTGCGGCGGCCATTCCGCGCAGGCATCCACGACCAGCAGCGCGTTGATGGTCACGATTTGCGAAATGGTCTTGTGCTTGCCGAATTTTTCCGCCGCCAGCACGACGCCCTTTGAGGCCGCGAGCAGGCGCAAGCCGGTGATCGTCAATTCCCGCGCGACGATGATGATGACCATCCATGCGGCGACCTTGACCGGCGCGGCGGGATTCAAATGGCTGCTCTCGACAAAGGCGATGAACGCGGAGCAGACCAGGATTTTATCGGCGAGCGGATCCATCAGGATGCCGAAATTCGTGATGAGATTGCGTTTGCGCGCGATGCGACCGTCGAGAAAATCCGTGAAGCCCGCGAGGCAGAAAAAAAACAGCGCGAGCGTGTCGTTGAACCGGAGCGGCGAGAACAGCGCCCAGAGAAAAAACGCCGTCAGCACGAAACGCGAGACGGTCAGCTTGTTGGGCAGGTTCATCTGAATTAAATCATCCTCCTCGTCATCCTCATTCTCATCCATCCAATTTGAGGATGAGCATGAGGACGAGGATGAGAAGGATTTTCACGCGCCGAACTTGTCGAACATTTTCGCGTTGGCCTGCATGAGGCGGATGAGATATTTCGATTCAAAGATTCCGAGCGAGCCGATGTTCGCGCCGGTCTCGGTGAAGCGTTCGAGCTTGTCCGAGCCGGAATACGCCGAGTGCAGCAAGACGGGCTGCGGATGCCAGGAATGGCCTTTCACCGAAACGGGCGTTGAGTGATCGCCGGTGATGGCGAGAACGTCGGGCCTTTTCCGAAGCAGAATCGGCAGGGCGGCGTCGAGGTATTCAATCGCCTTCATTTTTGCCACGAAGTCGCCGTCCTCGCCGGCCTTGTCGGTGTATTTGTAGTGGATGAAAAAGAAATCGA
>CAYPTV010000137.1:0-6061 GCA_964413505.1 uncultured Bifidobacteriaceae bacterium
CGCTGCTGGGCGTGAAGATTTGCGCGGCGAACCGCCTGCCCGCGTCCTATTTCGTCAGCATCAGCTACATGTGCTGGGCGTATCGGCGACAGGGCGTGACGCTGGGTGCGGAGGGGAAGATTGGGAAATGGTTGTATTGACGCGCAAACGAAATTATCGCCATACGAATCAACATCAGTAATAATCCAACCGCAAATGCGAACGCTGGAAAAACTAACAATCAAAAATTTCAAATCCATTCGGGAGCAGACGCTCGAATTGGGCAAGCTAAATGTGTTCATAGGTGGCAACGGTGTAGGCAAATCTAATTTGATTGTAGCATTCCGTTTCTTGCGTGAAATTGTAAATCAAAACCTCGCTGGCTATACCGTGACAAAAGGCGGCGCGGACACATTGCTGTATTTTGGAAAAAAGAAATCTCCTGAAATGTCTTTTCGCTTGGAGTTTGGAGAGGGCGATATTGGAAATGCGTATGCAGTCAAATTAAAACCCACAGATGATGGTGGTTTCATGATTGCCGAAGAGACCGCATATTACCATGAACGAAAGCATTATTCTGTGCCTTATGTGAAGGGGATTGCATTTTCCTCCAAAGAATCGAAACTAAAGACAGAGAATCACATCTGTGCGCGTGAGGCGATGAGTGATTTAGACAGCTATCGCGTTTATCATTTTCACGACACCAGCGACACAGCGGCAGTAAAGGATGTATGCGATGTGGAAGACAATCGTGTATTGCGTCCACAAGCTGAAAACCTCGCAGCGTTTCTTTACTGGATGCAGCAGAAACAGCCTGATTATTTTGCAAACATTCAGGACACACTCCGGCAGATTGCGCCATTTTTTGAGGAGTTTCGTCTCGCGCCGTCTCAACTGAACGAAGGCAAAATCCGGTTGGAGTGGAAAGAAAAGGGTAGCGATGCCTATTTTAATGCCGCTTCGCTATCAGATGGAACACTGCGTTTCCTCTGCCTCACCACGCTCCTGCTCCAACCAAAATTGCCGATGGTGGTATTACTCGACGAGCCAGAGCTTGGATTGCATCCTGCAGCAGTCACATTGCTTGCCGATTTACTTTCCTCGGCGGCAACGCGCACGCAGGTGATTGTGGCCACACAATCCGTCACATTGGTAAATCAATTTGAACCGGAGTCAGTTTGGGCAGTTGATCGCGAAGATGGTCAGAGCGTCTTCCGCCATCTGAGCCAACAAGACATGACGGCATGGCTGGATGATTATGGATTGGGTGAACTATGGGAGAAGAACATTCTCGGTGCACGTCCATGAGTAAGCGAGTCCTGATTTTGGTCGAGGGTCAAACCGAAGAACGTTTTGTGAAGGACGTTCTTGGTCCGGCTTTTTGGGGCATTGGACTTTTTTTCCACCCGACACTTTTAGTGACCAAACGAGTGAAGGACGGTCCGAATTTCAAAGGCGGTGTGAGTAGATTTGCCAGGTTTCGGAACGATACACAGCGACTGTTGAACAGTGCTGGTGGTGCGTTGGTAACGACGATGCTCGATTACTACCGCTTGCCATCAGATTTTCCCGGGATGAATTCTCGTCCGTTGAATGGAACACCAATGCAACGTGTCACTCATCTGGAATCTGCGATAGCTGAACATTTTGATTCTCCGCCGAATTTTCTGGCGTTTCTGGTGCTACATGAATTTGAAGCTTGGCTATTTTCTTCACCAACTGAACTTCCTCGTGTGATGACGGATAATCGCAAGCAGCCGCAGTTTGCTGCCATTCGCAACAGTGTTGCGACACCTGAAGAAATCAACGAACGTCCGCAATATGCACCGTCTAAACAAATTGAGGCGCTATTCCCAGCTTATAAAAAGACATTGCATGGGCCGACGACGGTAGCACGCATTGGGTTAGATCGAATCCGTGCGGAATGTCCACATTTCAACGATTGGATGAGTAAGCTGGAGGCTTTTGCACAATCCGACTAAATTTTTTACACGCCATGATCAAACTTGCCTTTCCCTTCACCGAAGAAAAAATCCGAGTGCTGAAAGCCGGCGTGAGGTTTTGATTTCCAGCAGCATGTTCACCGGGCAAAGATGGCTGTTATCCTAAAAACCGCAGTTCAACCACAGATGGACAAGGATACCAAGCGATTCTAAAAAGCCTGCAGTTCACTTGACCGGTGAAAGAAGCACCGGTTTCCAAATCTGTGTCTATCCGTGTGAATCCGTGGTTAAAGACCGTTTTTGTCCAATTCCATCTGCGGAAATTAGGGTTATGGGAATTTGGTCTGAATCACCACAGATTGGGGTTTGGGCGGCCTGAAACGCATAAATCATTGAAAATAAGGCATCTCGCCCCATTCGGAACACCTCTCGCCCCTGATAAACCCAATCTCGCCCCTGTCAGATCGCATCTCGCCCCGTCTGGAACCGCGCTCGCCCTCACCGGATTGACGCTCGTCCCTGCTGGAACGCCGCTCGCTCCGATAAAAACGGATCCCGCCCCGGTTGGAACCAGTTTCGCCCCCGTCCAATTCAATCTTGTCTCAGCCGGAAGGTGTCTCGCCACCTTGGAACGCATCTCGCCCCTGTCAAATGGCATCTCACCCCGGTTGGAACGTCCCTCGCCCAGCTCAAATCGTCGCCGGGTTTTGCCACAACATCATTCGTCCGCGTCCGAACGCGGCCCGGAGTTTCCAGATGAAGGTCTGGTCGCGACGGAACGGTTCTCCGTGCAGTTTAAATTACAAGAAGACTGCTTCTACGGATCGGCGACGCCGTCAACGAACTGCCGCACAACCGGGTCTTGCGACGCGAAAAATTCCTGCGGCGTGGCGTTCGCGTAAAGTTTCTTCTCGTGCAGCATCATCACGCGGTTGCCCACGCGCCGCGCACTTCTCATGTCGTGCGTCACGACGATGGATGTGACCTTCAAGGTGTCGCGCACGCGGATGATGAGCTTGTCAATGCTGTCGGACACAATCGGGTCGAGGCCGGTGGTCGGCTCGTCGTAGAGGACAATTTTGGGTTCGTAAATGATGGCGCGCGCGAGGCCGACGCGTTTCCTCATGCCGCCGGACAGCTCGGCGGGATTTTTTTCTTCCGTGCCGGGCAGGTCCACCATTTCCAGCGTCTCGGCCACGCGCTTTGAAATTTCACCTTCCGTCAAATGTTCGTGCCGCCGCAAGCCGAACGCGACATTTTCCGCGACGGTCATCGAATCGAACAGCGCCGCGCCCTGGAACACCATGCCGAAGTTGCGGCGCACGCGCAGCAACTGCCGTTCGTTCATCATCTCGATGTTCTGGCCGTCAATCAAAACTTCGCCGGAATCCGGTTTCAACAGGCCGATCAAATGCTTGAGCAAAACGCTTTTGCCGCCGCCGCTGCGCCCGATGATGACGACGGATTCGCCGTTCTCGATGCGCAGGCTCACGTCGTCGAGAACTTTCTGGCCGTCGAAACTTTTTTGCAAATGGCGGGCTTCGATCATAATTGCCCCACGATTTTGCCCATGAGCAGCGTGAGAAAAAAGTTCGAGATCAAAATGGTGATTGAAGAATAAACGACGGCCTCGGTGGTCGCGCGCCCTACGCCTTCCGCGCCAAGCCCGCAGGTCAGGCCCTTGTAGCAGCCGATGAGCGCGATGATGCCGCCGTAAATGAACGCCTTGACCAAACCCATCATCAAGTCCACGTCGTGCGTGAAGTGCAGCATGTTCGCCCACAAATAAACCGGCTCGATGCCTAGAATGTGGACGCCGACGAGATAGCCCGCGCCGATGCCGACGACGACGGATTCAACCGTGAGCAAGGGCAGGGCGATTTGGGCGGCGATCAATCGCGGCACGACGAGGTAATCAATCGGATGCGTCGCCAAAGTCCGCAGCGCGTCAATCTGCTCGGTCACGCGCATGGTGCCGATCTCGGCGGCGATGGCCGCGCCGACGCGCCCGGCCACCATCAAAGCCGTCAGCACCGGGCCGAGTTCGCTGCACATCGAGACGCTCACGACCGCGAGCGTGGCGGTGTCCATCTTGACCTTGTGAAATTGGAAATACGTCTGCGCGCCCAGGACCATTCCGGTGAACGCACCGGTGACGAGCACGACGGTCTGCGATTTGACGCCGATGAAATAAATCTGGTAGAGCAGATCGCGCCACGCGACCTTGAACGTGAGCGCCGACGCGAGAACGTCGCGCGTCAGCAGGGCGATTTGTCCCAGCTCGGTCAGGACATATTCGACGCGCTTGTTGGCGAAAAGATTCATCGTCGGCGAAAAATAGCAATCCGCGCGGCGTTTGGCGAGCGTGGCGTCGCGATTGGCTGGACATGAAAACAATCTGGAGCAAAAACAGCCATAACTTGGCGGGCGAAGGTCATTTCGCGAGCGGCTGCGCGTTTGGTATTTCCTTGATAAGAATATCCTCCGATCGGTAAACCACGGGCCATGCATCCACTTGGGGGGAAATGGAAGACGGATAATATATCCGTTTTCGCTGGCTGCCTGGATTTACAGCCACAACGGCAAACATCACGGGTGACTCGCTGATCAAGACGAGCTTATTGTATCCAAGAGATTTCAAACGTTGCATATCCGCTTTGTTGTTGAGGAGATCATACAATCCCTTTTTAGTGGGGCCGTCCGGCGAACCTTCCAATGTGGGCACGAACAATCCATTCCGCCCAGACCGAAACAGGACTTCTCCAGGCCAGTCCGGGTCACACTTATAGACAATCAACTTGTCTTCCGGTTTTGTATTCTGGCGGATGATCGCGCTCATTTCCTGTGGAAAGCAGTCATAGTTCATCCCTATTTTCATTGAAATGACTCCGTCAATGGCGGATGAAATCAACGCCACCCCGGCCAAGGTGAGCATCAGCCATTGTTTGGGAATTTCCTCCGTGCAAAAGGACTCCCAACGCGCCAGCGTAGTTCCGCACAGCAGTGCCACCGCCGGGCAACACATCAAATAATAATGCCAGTGGATCATTACCAAGTGAAAAAAAACCAGCGTGGTCAGGAATGCGGCGAGCAGCCAGAATTTCGCCAAGAGGTTCCCCGATTGAAACAACGCGGTCAACAGGAGCGCCACAAATGGAAGGCTGCCCAGAGTCGCATGCAAAAAACGCCAGCCACCCTTGATCCAAACGCCGGGATTCAAACGCATATGAACATCTCCAAAATACCACCAGACCATGAATGGATTGTGGGAGACCCTCAGTTCCGTGTAGGGATAGACAGCTTGAGCCGCCTGAGCATCACAGTAATTTGTCCAGGCGATAAAAACGATTGCAGACAAAACCCCTGCGCCAATCAACATGGACCAAGGTCGCCATGACCAGACATTGTTTGCCACCAACATGAAAACACTGCAAAGTCCCGCAGTCATGAAGAACGGCATCTTGGAGATGGCAGCCAAACATGCGAAAAACACCAGAGGCGGCCACCATCGAATTTGACCGCTGCGCATCATGCGATCCGCAAAAAAAAGAAACCAGACAGTCACCATCAAACAAAAGCCATCCGTGGATGCGTTTCCGGCATAAACGACAATCAAAGGTTCTGCCAGAAAGAAAGCCATGCTCCACCAAGCCGTCCGCTCGCCCACATATTGCCGGGCCAGTTGGAATAACGGCCAAAGTCCTGCGGCAAAAAATACCAAGGATACCAAATTGGCCCAGCCATACCAGGTTGAGCCGGTGATTTTGAAAGCCAGTCCCGCAGTTGCCTGCCATACAGGCAATTCTTGCGGAGTGGGGGATCCGGTAGCATTAAATCCCACAATCACCGGCTTCAACAAATTGATGCTTCCGTGCGCATACTCCAAGGCGGCACCAAGATGTGAAGGGCGAAAAAGGGACTTTCCCTCAATGGCGCTTCCAACGTGAAGAAGCACAATCAAGCCAAAAAGAACTGCGCAGAGAGAGGGTAGATTTAGAACCTTTTTACCTTCATTTGGCACGTTCTCCAAATATATGATGGTCAATCTCCTGTCAAGGAGTCCGTCGCTCGTTCCGCGTCAGCGGGGCGATTTGTCCCAGCTCGGTCAGGACATATTCGACGCGCTTGTTGGCGAAAAG
>CAYPTV010000137.1:6161-7428 GCA_964413505.1 uncultured Bifidobacteriaceae bacterium
ATGGTTCCTCGACGTTTTTAACGGGTCAAACATTCTTCGTTGCGGAGCGGTTGCGCGCATTCGTGCCGGAGGCACAACCGGAAATCAGCCAGATACGAAGTGTCTGGTATCGCGGCGGAATGGAATCCGTCCTGAAAGGAAGGCGGAATGGCACCGGCACGCATCATCCATTCTTCCCTCGTCCTTTCAGGACGAATGGCTTCGCACGATTTGACCAGACACTGGCGTGTCTGGCTAATTTCCATAGTCGCTCCGCGACCGCCCTAATGTCCCGGAAACAGCGTTGCCCATGATAAACGTCCAAGAACCGAAAAGATTCATCGTCGGCGAAAACTATCAATCCGCGCCGCATTTGGCGAGCGTGGCTTCGTGGAAAATCGTCATTTCAAATCAGCCACGGGCCGCATAATTTGTCGGCGTGATACGCAAATGGATTTTCCGCACGGCAATTGTGATAGTGTTGTTGACGGCGCTCGCTGCCGTCATCGCCTGTTTTTATCCCGAAAAATTCCTGTGCATTGAAAGTGGCAACGCATCGGCGGACGTGATTGTCGTCCTCGGCGGCGGCGAACATGAGCGGCCGGCGCGCGCGGCGGAATTGTTCAGGCAGCGTGCCGCGCCGCGCATCCTCATCAGCGGCGCGGGCGACGACGGCATCAATTTGCGGCTGCTGCTCCAGGCCGGAGTTCCTGCGAGCTCGATTGAAGTCGAAAACAGATCGCTGACCACGCGCGAGAACGCGGAGTTCAGCATCAAACTGTTGCGCGCGGAAAAAATCCGCAGCGCGATCCTGGTCACTTCGTGGTATCACTCGCGGCGGGCGCTGAAGACGTTTGAGCATTTCGCGCCGGAAATAAAATTTTATTCGCGCCCGTCGTATTACGCCTTCGCCCGCGCCGATTGGAAGAAGCTCGGCATCAACAGGCATATGCGGCTGGAGTTTTTGAAATTGCCGGGCTATTGGATTCGCTACGGCGTTTGTCCGCTTTGAATAAACTTGCCCTGCGACCCGGAGTGTGGCAATAATGTCGTTCCTTGATCGCGGGGTGGAGCAGCCCGGTAGCTCGTCAGGCTCATAACCTGAAGGTCGTTGGTTCAAATCCAGCCCCCGCAACCAATTTACGGCCCTGAGACTCACGTTTCAGGGCCGTTTTTGTTTGGTTTTATGAGTTTTCTACGTTTGGAGTCATTTTTGTGAGACAAGGCGAACTCCCTGAAATGTGGCGAGCAAAAACAAACACATCCACAAACACATTTCCAAACACAC
>CAYPTV010000138.1:0-7310 GCA_964413505.1 uncultured Bifidobacteriaceae bacterium
GAAGCCGGACGCCAGATTTTCGCCGTGCCGGGGCGGATTGATTCGCCGCGCAGCAAGGGCTGCCATGATCTGATAAAAAAAGGCGCGAAATTGTGCGAAGGCGCGGAGGACATTTTGAGCGAGTTCGAGTATTTATTCCCGGGAAGCAACCGTCCGCCGTCGCCGGGCGAAACGGGAGTTTTGCCGACGCTGGAACTTTCGGAGAATGAGCAGAAGATTTTCGACGCGCTGAAAACCGACGACGAGTTGACAATTGACGAAGTCATCCGTGCGAGCGGCCTGCCAAGCTCTGCGGTTTCCGTCGGGCTTTTGAGCCTGGAAATGAAGCACGTCGTGAAACAGATGCCGGGAAAAATGTTCGTGCGGAATAATTGAGCAATTGTAACGGCGCTCCGTGAGCGCCGACGAAACTTGCGACGGTCATAGACCGCCGCTACAAGGAACAGGCTTGCGCCTTTGCGCGCGATGAACTAAAAGTTTCTAAACGCGGGAGAAAAATTTATGGCCAACTACACCATCATCGGCGGCGACGGCAAGCAATACGGCCCCATCACGGGCGACGACTTGCGCAAATGGATTTCCGAGGGACGGCTCAACGCGCAATCGCTGGCGAAGGCGGACAGCGACGCGGAGTTCCGCCCGCTGGCGACGTTTCCTGAACTGGCGGACGCATTCGCACCGCAAGCCGCTGCACTTAAGGCTCCGACGGTGTTTGCTTCAACGACGTTGTTGGAAGGTGATTATGATTTCGATATCGGCGATTGTATCAGCCGCGGATGGGAACTCGTCAAAAAGAATTTTTGGCCGGTCGTGGGCGTCAACTTCCTGGTTTTTCTCGTCATCACGGTATTCAACCAGCTCACGGGGTTGATCACGCGGCCAATCTTCAATGCTATGATCCAGCAACATCAATTTTCAGCGGGAGGAATTGCCGTCATTTTACTGGTGGCCGTTCTCGGCGCGCCGGTTTATATGATTTTGATTGCTGGGCTTAACAAGTTTTTTTTGAAACTGATCCGCGGCGAACAGGCTGGGGTCGGCGACGCATTTTCTGGTTTCGGGCCGATGACGGGCCAGTTGATTTTATTGGGGTTGGTCGCCAACACGTTGTGTTTGATTGGTTACGCGTTATGCGTCATTCCCGGAATTTTTCTGCAAGTCGCATGGCTTTTCTCGGTCGTTCTCGTGATTGACCGGCAGATGGATTTTTGGGACGCGATGGAATTAAGCCGCAAGATGGTGTGCAAACATTGGTGGCTCGTGTTTGGCTTTTTCATCGTCTACAGTCTGGTGGTGGTGGCGGGAATCATTGCCTGCTGTGTCGGAATCCTCGTGACAATGCCCATCGGCATCGCCGCAATGCTGTATGCGTATGAAAACATTTTTGGCGAATCGCAAACCCGTTAGCCGCGCGAAGGCCAAGAACGCCGCGCTTCTCAACCAGCTTGCCACGCCCGGACTCGGCTCGCTTTTGTGCGGGTGCTGGATTGCCGGAAGTGGTCAACTCGTTTTATCCGTCGCCGGTTTTGTGCTGGTTCTTGTCTGGTTCTTCAAGGAGATGATTCCTTATTATGGAATGATGTTCAGCGACCAGCCGCCGCATTTGCCAAGCCTGAAAATGCTGGCGGATGGAGGAATTCTGTTTGGCATCGCCTGGCTCTGGTCGGGCTTGACGAGTTTCACTCTGCTGCGCGAAGCATCAACAGGCCATCTGCGCTCGCTGGAAAAATCGGCTGTGCCGCCACAACTCAAGCTCGACGAGGCGAAAATTCTCCTCGCGCTCGCTTCCGTTCCGAACTGGCAAAAAAACGGCGGCGCGATTTCCCGCACGTTTCAATTCAAGGATTTTCCCGCCGCGATCAAGTTCGTGGACGCCGCCGCACAGCTTGCCGAGGAGGAATGGCACCATCCCGACATTGACATCCGCTGGAACAAGGTCACGCTCGCGCTCACGACGCACGACGCAGGCGGCCTGACGGAAAAAGATTTTGCGCTCGCAAAAAAATTCGACGATCTGTCACTGCGCTAGGCTCGCCGTATTTGTGCGGACGGCGGTTGCAGGAATTGTCGCGGGCGCGCCGTTGGTGTCGCTGCGCGGCAGGCGGCCGATCCAGATTCCGCTCACGCCGTAATTCCATTCCAGTTGCGGAATGTCCGGCGGCGCGCTGCGCGGGGCGCGCGTGACAAAGCGGTCTTCCGGTCGCATTTTATCCATCCACGGCTGGAGGGTTTTGGGGTCGCCATCGGACGTCTGGAAATTGGCATAGACTTTGAAATCGCCGTCGGTCATGTAGGTGGGTTCAAAACCCAGGACGTAGCGCCAATCCGCGCGCGGGTTTTTGAAAAAAGTCTGGTAAAAAATGGTCATGTCGGCGGAATAAATGACGCCGCCCCGGTCCGGTAGCCAGCCGTCGAGGTCGGGATTGTCCGGCGTGAGATATTGCGCGGTCGAAACATTTGTCCAGCGGCTGTTGACGTCGTTCGTGGCGGCGACATAGGCCGTCAACGCCAGTCCGCAAACCAGGCCGAGCCTCTTGAACGAATCGGCGGCAAACCGCGTTTCAAAAAACAACTGCAAATCGCACACGACCAGGACCGCCAGCGCGGGCAGTCCCCAGTCTTCCCAAAACCGCCATGTTTGGCAGCCCAATATCCAGCCTAGGACGGCCAGCCAGAATGCCGGATTGCGGCTCAATGGCCGCGCCTCCAGCTTCGCCAGTTGCCGCAGGACAACCAGGCCGCCCAGGAGCAGCACGGCGATAAAATCCGCGTTGGCCGGACGCATTTCATGGACGAGAGTTGACTGCGTCGAATGAATTCCTTCGACGCGGAACGCCAGCGTGGCCGCCTGTGAAATGCTTTCCAGCGGATGGCCGGTGAGCGCGGCGCTCAAAAGCGCGGCCAAAACCGAACTTGCCGCGAGCAAAAAACCCCAGCGAAATTCCCGCGCCAGAAAAAACGCCGCCACCGGCAGCGCCCACAAATACCAGACGCCGTGCAAAAAGGCCGCCAACGTGATCAGCAGCGTCATCCAGAGAATGGCCTGCCATTTCGGCGGCGGACCGCGCCGCTGCCAAGCAAAGAGAACCACCATCAGCACCGCGATGGTGAGGATCAGTGGGCGGCCGATTAAAATGCGCTGGAGAAATCCCGACCACACGGAAAAAATCACCATCGCGGCCAGCCACGCCTCGGGCCGTTTCAGGCACGCGGACGCCGCGCAGCAGCAGACGATGAACATCGCCGAGACTTCAATCATCACCAGCGCGTCGGTGTCGCAACGGGTCGCCAGATAAATTTCCCGCAACAGCCAGTGCCAGCCAAAGTGATGGTCCATTTTGTAGGATGGCCCCAGGACGAGGATTTCCGGCCACGGCTTGCCGCTCACGGCCTTGGCCGCGTCCGCCAGCGCGTCGTCCTGCGGCAAGTAGCCGTAGCCGGCGATTTTCAGCGGAATGATGACAATGGAAAAAATGACGACCACCCACACGACCAGCGGCACATAGCGGTGAAGCAATTCAACCCCTATGAAATCGTCACTAACGGTTTCGTTTGGCATTGTTCGGTGGGTTGCAAATTTTCAGCGCACGGCGGCGGCGGGAACCGCTGGCAGCGTTCCGCCTGCCGGAGTGCGCGGCAGCCGGCCCAACCAGATGCCGCTGACGCCGTAATTCCATTCGAGTTGCGGAATGTTCGGCGGCGCATTTCTGCCGCCGCGGATGACGAGCCGGTCTTGCGGCTGCATTTTGTCCACCCAGGGCTTGTAAGCCTTGGCGTCGCCAAAATTCCACAATACTTTGTGATAGACCTCGAAATTTTCATCGGTCATCAGCGTGGATTCAAAGCCGAGCGCGTAACGCCAGTCGCCGTCAGGGTTTTTGAAGAAGGTCTGGTAAAAGAGCGACATGTCCGCCGAATAAAAAATCCCGCCCTTGTCGGGCATCCAGCCTTTAAGCTCGGGATGTTCCGCCACCGAGAGGTATTGCGTCGTCAGCGTCGAAGACCATCGGCTGTTGGCGTCGGTGGTCATGGTCGCGAAGCACGCCAGCGCCAGCACGCACGCCAGCGCCAGGCGCTTGAAGGAATCGGCGGGAAATCGCAGTTCAAAAAGCAGTTGCAAATCTGTGGCAATTAAAACCACCATCGCCGGAGTGCCCCAGTCCCCCCAAAACCGCCACGTCTCACAGCCCAGCACCCAGCCGATGGCGACGAGCCAGAATGCGGGGTTGCGGTGCAGCGGCGGCGCGGCCAGCCCCGCCATCTGGCGCAAAACCAGCAAACCGCCAAGCAGAATGATCGTGAAAATGTCGCCGCCGGACGGCTGCAGTTCCGAAACCATTGTGTTTTGCGTCGTGTGCTTGCCGACGGCGTCCAGCGCCAGTTGGACTGACTGCAAAATGCTTTCGACCGGATGGCCGGTGAGGGCCGAGCCTAAAATTGTCCCGGCAACCCAGCTTGCCGCCAGCAGAAAACACCAGCGGAATTGTTGCGCGAGAAAAAACGCCGCGACCGGCATCGCCCACAAATACCAGACGCCGTGAAAAAAAACCGCGAGCGAAATCAATGGCGTCATCCAGAAAACGTTCTGCCATTTTGGCGGCGACGGGCCGTGGCGCTGCCACATCAAAAGAATCACCGCCAGTGCCGCGATGCTCAACACAAATGGTCGCCCGAGCAAAAACCGCTGCGCCAGATCAGACACGAGCGTCAAAATGACAAACGACGCCAGCCACGCCTCGGGCCGTTTCAGGCAAGCCATTGCCGACCAGCCGGCGAGGATGAACAACCCCGCCACTGAAAATAAGACCAGCTTCTCCGCGTCACAGCCTGTCCAGCGGTGCATTTTCTCCAGCAGCCAGTTCCAGCCGAATTCGTGGTCAATTTTGTAGGTTCCATTGAGCACGAGGATTTCCGACCACGGCTTGCCGCTCACCGCCTTGGCCGCGTGCCGCAGCGCATCGTCACCCGGCAGATATCCGTAGCCGATGATTTTGAAAGGAATCGCGAGAATGACGAGGATGACGATTGCCCAGACGGCGAGCGGCACATAGCGGCGAAGCGCTTCCAGACCGGATGAATCGGAATTTTCGTTTTCGTCGGCCATGTCGGGCGAATCAAAACACCTCCGGCACGCCCTCGTCGAGGATTTTTATTTGCTCCGTCAAATTTTCTCCCTTCGCGATTTCAGAAAGCCAGCGCGGCGGCTCGGCCAAATCTTCAAACGACAATTTGAAAGTCCCGTAGTGCATCGGGACAAAAAATTTCGCGCGCAAATCCTTGAACGCCTGCACCGCCTGGTCCGGCCCCATGTGAACTTTGCGAAAGGTCGCCGGATGGTATGCGCCGATGGGCAGCAGCGCGATCTCCGGCGCCAGTTTCCTGCCAATTTCCTTGAAGCCGTGAAAATACGCGCTGTCGCCCGCGTGATAAATTTTCCTGCCCTGATGCTCCAGCACAAATCCGCCGTAGCCGCGATGACCGTCGTGCAGCGTGCGCGCGCCCCAATGTTTGCTCGGCGTGAACGTCACCTTCCAGTCGCCCTGCGAAAAACTTTCCCAATGCTCCAGCTCGATGACGCGCGAGAAGCCGAGATTGTGCGCGAGATCGCCGACGCCCCGCGGCATGATGCCGATTTTCGGATGCGGCAGTTTCCGCAACGTCGGCTTGTGAAAATGATCGAAGTGCGCGTGCGTCAGAAGCACGAGGTCAATCGGCGGCAAATCTTTTATCTTCAGTCCGGCGCGCTTGATGCGTTTCAGGAGAAAAAGCCAGTTCGCAAAATTCGGGTCAATCAGCACGTTCAAGTCCGTGAACTGGATGAGAAACGACGCGTGGCCGATCCAGGTGATGGCGACCTCGCCGTGCTTCAATTTTGGAAAGACCGGGCGGCGCGGCTGGCCGTGGCGCGGCGTGAACCAGCCCTTCAAGATCAGCTCCTGAAAAAAAGTGCGTGGGTTGAAATGCTTCGCCGGCGTCAAGTCCTTGAACGAGCGCGGCAGTTTCCGGCGCGGCGCGGGACGGCTGGATTTTTCTTTCGTCATCGGCGATTAGACTTTAACAGTCCGTGCGCGTTCGACCAATTTGAAAATTAAAATCTCGCGCGCCTGTTGCGAAGGAAATTTTGCAGTCTGTCTAGTTGTTGGGCTTAACTATTTTTGGCTTTAGCTTTTTCAAGTGCGATTAGGATATACTTATTCCACTCAAGAGAGCTAAAGCCAGAAGACGGGTGCTTGATGTTAAAAAGTAATGCAGAACCGCCAGAGTGAGGATAAATCCAAGTTCGTGTCTGTGGAGCGTCTTCGATTTTCGGTCCTTCTCGTCCATTCAAATCCGGCAGCATTTCCCACAATCTATAACCTAGCGCAACAATGAATTCTGGTTTTAGTTCTTCCAATACCTCCTCGAAAGGAACTTTACTCATCTCCCAACTCTTCGCTGCCGGCCTAACCCGTGGGCCAAATCCAGCCGCCTCCTGAACATAATTATAATATGCCACGCTGTGCCAAAACTGCTTTTTTTCGTCCAATGTGGGTTTCCGGCCGATTAAGGCTGTCGCAATTTTTGTCCAGAATGCTTTCGACCAGTCACCGTTTGCTTGCTCTTTTACGCACTCAATGGTTTCGTTAAGTGAATCATTTATCGAAGGATTATTCAACGATTCGTAATGTGACTCTCCCAAAACAAGTGTGCGTAGTCCATTAAATCCATCTTCGTAATTTTCTCCAATCCACGGAAGAAATTTTACATGCTTCATTTAGTTTGACTTTGCTCCCGGCAAAATAATTTTTCAAGCGTTTTCGCTCCGAAGGAGCATCGGAAATTAGCCAGACACGAAGTGTCTGGTTGTTGGCAAATTAAAATTCCGTCCTGAAAGGACGGTGGAATTGACCGCTGATTTTCCATTGTCCCGCCGGGACAAATTATTTTCCGCATTGTCACCAGCCACTTCGTAGCTGGCTAATTTCCGCCGTCGCTCCGCGACAAAATGCAGACACGAGTTTTCCCCCACTAACACGAATTCAATTCGTGAAGTTGGTGGGGCGAGCGTCCTCGCGAGCCGCGAGAACTGTTTGGCGCACGCCGGCTCGCGAGGACGCTCGCCCCACCAAACATTGCACATACTTTTCTTTCAATTTGTGCCGACGCCGCTTCGTGTTAAATTTTTCGCGTGAACAAACTGGCAAAGCAGCTTGATAAATTTCTCCGCAAAAAACCGGCGCTCGGCAAAAATGTTTTCATCGCCAAGACCGCGACCGTCATCGGCGACGTGACGCTCGGCGCGCATTCGAGCGTGTGGTATGGCGCGGTGC
>CAYPTV010000139.1:0-7298 GCA_964413505.1 uncultured Bifidobacteriaceae bacterium
GGTTCACGCCGCGAGTCGGCGGTGGCTCAGCTTTTTTCGTTAGGCCGACTACGCTATGCTTAAAAATATCACCATCATCGTGCTGGCGCTGCTTTTGGCAGCTTCGACTTATTATCTCGGCTACATGACCGGATCGCGGCGTGAGGTTTTGAAAAAGCGGCCATCGTAAAGATTGATTCCGACCGCGACGGAAAAATCTTCGTCGCCAAACGGCAGCCGGACTTGGTGCTGCAAAAATAATTTTGAAACTGCCAATGAAACTGTGTGCGCCCAGATTGTTCCTGTCCGCCGGCCTGGCGGCCCTGTTTTCGCTGCGCGCGGTCGCGGAGCTGTCCGTGGCCGACGCGCCCGGGGAGGGAAACGGTCCGGTCCTGTTCGACGGCGGGAGCGCCGCGTCCATTTTCGTCGAGACCAACGACGACCGCGCCGTGCTGCGGGCGGCGGGCGACCTGGCCGGGGATTTTTACAGCGCGACGGGAACAAGGCCGGAAATTGAAAGCCGGTTGCCGTCGGACAAAAACATCCGCGTGATCATCGGCACGATTGGCAAAAGCAGGATTGTTGACCGGCTGGCGGCGGAGGGAAAGCTGGATGTGGCCGGCATCGGCGGCCAGTGGGAAAGCTACGCCCTGCAAATCGTGAAGGATCCCCTGCCCGGCGTGGACGCGGCGCTGGTCATCGCGGGCAGCGACCGGCGTGGGACGATTTACGGCATTTATTCGTTGTCGGAAATGATCGGGGTTTCGCCGTGGCATTGGTGGGCGGACGTGCCGGTGGCGCGGAAAAAATTCCTGGCGCTGCACGGCGACGGTTTCAAGCAAGGCGCGCCCGCCGTGAAATATCGCGGCATTTTCCTGAACGACGAGGACTGGGGGCTGCGTCCGTGGGCGTCAAAAACTTTTGATCCTGCAACCGGCAACATCGGCCCGAAAACTTACGCGAAGATTTTCGAGCTGCTGCTGCGGCTGCACGCGAATTACATCTGGCCGGCGCAGCATCCCGGCACGGCGGCGTTCAATTCGTTTCCCCCGGACAAGTATCTAGCCGACGAATTTGGCATGGTGATGGGATCGTCGCACTGCGAGCAGATGCTGCGCGACAACATCGGCGAGTGGGACGAAAAAAAGCTCGGCGAATATAATTTCGTCACGAACCCGGACGGCGTCCTGAATTATTGGGAGCAGCGCGTCCGCGAAAACGGAAAATTTGAAAGCATCTGGACGCTGGGGATGCGCGGCATCAGCGACGGCGCGATGCCCGGCGGCGGCACGGCGCGCGAAAAGGCCGCGCGCCTGCAAACCATCATCGCCGACCAGCGCGCGATGCTCGCCCGCGACGTGAACACAAACGTGGCCGCGATTCCGCAGATTTTCTGCCCCTACAAGGAGGTTCTCGAACTTTACCGCCTTTCACCGGACATCCCCGACGACATCACGCTCGTCTGGCCGGACGACAATTACGGCTACGTCCGGGAATTTTCCGACGCGCGGGAACGCGCCCGCAGCGGTGGTGCCGGGGTTTATTATCACGTCTCGTTTTGGGGCACGCCGCGCGATTATCTGTGGCTCTGCTCCACGCCACCGGCGCTCATCGCCGAAGAAATGTCGAAGGCGTTTGATTATGGAGCGGACAAGGTTTGGATCCTGAATGTGGGCGACTTGAAGCCGGCGGAACTGGACATCGAATTTTTCCTCAAGCTCGCGTGGAATCCGCATTCGTGGAACGGCACGAACACCTACGACCTGCTGCAAAGGCAAATTGCGCGCGATTTCGGAAACGAATCCGCGCCGGAAATCACCTCCATCATGGCGGAATACTACCGGCTGAATTTCCAGCGCAAGCCGGAGCACATGGGTTTTCCGGCCAACAGCCTGCTGTTTCCCGCCGACGAAGCGGCGCAGCGGCTGGCGGCGTGGCAAAACCTGTCCGCGCGCGTGGACGCGGTTGAAAAAGAACTGCCGCCGGAATTGGGCGACGCATTTTTTGAGCTGGTCGGCTATCCGGTTCACTGCGCCGCGCTGGAGAATGAAAAATTTCTCGCGCCGGGAAAAGCGGAATGGGCGCAAGGCGAAATCGAACGGCTCACCGGCATTTATAACAACCAAATCGCCGGCGGCAAATGGCGCCTGATGATGTCGGACAATCCGCGCAACCAGTTGGATTTTGCACCGGAACCAAACAGCAGGACAGGCGTCGCGCCTGCCTCCAATCCCCCGGTTCTGGTTTCGTTCCAAACCAACGGGTCAATGAAAACGGAGACAGGCGCGACGCCTGTCCTACGCCAACCGGCGGATTTTGTTGAAAACGGGCATCGCGTCGTGATGGAAGCCGGACACGCCTCGGCATTACTTCCGGGCAAGGATGCGAACTGGCGGAAAATCACCGGCCTTGGCTACAACGGCGAGGCGGTTTCAGTTTTTCCGACGACCGTGGCCGTCCGTTCGGAACCGGAGAAAATCCTGGCCGAGTCGCCATGCCTGCAATACAAGATTTATCTCCAGGACGCCGGCGACTGGACATTCACCGTGCGCGCGTTGCCGACATTTTCCGTCGAGAGCGGCAGGCCGCAGCGCTACGCCATCGCGCTGGACGACGCGCCGCCGCAAATCGTTTCGCTGCCGTTTTCCATGAGCGAGACGAACCCGCGCTGGCAGAAAAATGTTTTGCGTAACGCGGCGACGACTTCGAGCGTCCATCCTGTGACACGTCCCGGACTTCACATCTTGAAAATCTGGATGGTGGATCCGGGCATCGTGCTGGACGAGATCGCCGCCGCAGTCCAGCCGGAAGATTGGGGATATGTATGGCCGCCGGAAACGCGCATTGCCAAATAAAGCCGGGCATGTGCGTGGACGGCGCGTTTTTGGCTCGCATTTTTAATTAAGAAAATCATAATGATAATCAAATTCATCCTATGAAAGACCATCTGTCCCGCCGGAGCTTCATCAAGAAATCCGCGCTGCTCGCCGGAGCCGCCGCGACGATGCCGCTGCTGCCGTCCTTTGCCGCTGACACGAATGCGCCGGATCCGAACGCCCTCGCGGCCGGCGCCTCGACCGCCGGGCTTTCGGCCACGCCCACAGTCGTCCTGCCGCCCGCGCCGTCGCCGATCATCGCGCCGCCGGGATTTGGCACCGCCGCCGGGCCGTTTCAGCCGACGTGGGAATCGCTCGCGGACGGCTACCAGGTGCCGGAATGGTTTCGCGACGCGAAGTTCGGCATCTGGGCGCACTGGGGTCCTCAATGCCAGCCGGAAATGGGCGACTGGTATGCGCAAAAAATGTATCAGTTCAGGAGTGCCGACTACAAATTCCAATGCGAGCATTACGGGCATCCCTCCAAGATGGGCTTCAAGGATGTAATCCATAGTTGGAAGGCCGAGGACTGGGATCCGCATCATCTCATAAAACTTTACAAGCGCGCGGGCGCAAAGTATTTCGCCGCCCTGGCGCATCACCACGACAACTTTGACAATTTCAATTCAACCTATCAGCCGTGGAACAGCGTCGCGATGGGG
The DNA here is from genome assembly GCA_964413505.1 of uncultured Bifidobacteriaceae bacterium. Classification (GTDB taxonomy): domain Bacteria; phylum Verrucomicrobiota; class Verrucomicrobiia; order Limisphaerales; family UBA11358; genus UBA11358. The sequence goes on from CAYPTV010000139.1 coordinate 3,518, forward strand.
CCGAAGAAAGACATGGTCGGCGGCTGGGCCAAGGCGGTTCGCGCCGCCGGATTGCGCCTGGCCGTGACCTCTCACGGCGACCGCGCGTGGAGCTGGTATCAGGCCGCTCAAGGTTCCGATCCGAGCGGGCCACTGGCCGGCGTGCCTTACGACGGATTGATGACGAAGGAAGACGGCAAGGGACTTTGGTGGGAAGGTTACGACCCGCAGGATCTTTACGCCCAGTATCACACGACCGGCAAATACAGCTGGACACAGAGCGAGAATCCGCCGCTGGCCAAACCCTACGTCGAAAAATATTTCAACCGTGTCATTGACCTGCTTGACAAATATCATCCCGACCTCCTGTATTTCGACGACACGATTCTCCCTATTTATCCTTCGACCGACATCGGCCTGCGCATCGCCGCCTATTACTACAACACCAACCTCAAGCGCAACGGCAGACTCGAAGCGGTGATCGCGACCAAGGGACTGAACGCCGAACAACGCCGCGCAATGTTACTGGACCGCGAGCGCGGCGTGCAGGATGGCATCGAGGCGCTGCCGTGGCAGACGGACACCTGCATCGGCAACTGGCATTACCAGCGCAGCCTTTTCGACCAGCACAAATACCGGACTTCCAAACAGGTCACCCAGATGCTCGTGGACATCGTCAGCAAAAATGGAAACCTGCAATTGAGCATTCCGTTACCAGGCAACGGCGTTCCTGACGCGGACGAACTCAAATTCCTCGAAGAGCTTACCGCGTGGATGGACGTCAACAGCGAGGGCATTCACGCCACGCGTCCGTGGAAGATTTATGGTGAAGGTCCGTCCACCTCCACCACGGCTCCACGCGGCCAGTTCGGCGGCGCTGCCGATTTTCGGAACTACACCTCCAAGGACATCCGCTTCACGACGAAGGGCGACACGCTCTACGCCTTCATCATGGCCTGGCCCGAATCGCGCAGCACGGTGATCAAAAGCCTCGCACTCAATTCGCCGCAGATTGACGGCCGCAAGGTCTCGCACGTCTCGCTGCTCGGCCACTGGGGCGGCCTTTGGGGCGGCCTTAAATGGACGCAGGACGAAAACGGCCTCAACGTGCAGTTGCCCGCAAAAGCGCCGTGCGCCAGCGCGGTCACGCTGAAAATCAAGGGCGTCATGGCATGACCGCTTGCAGAAAAGCCGGTTTTAACCCATGAATAAAACGCGGGCTCTTCTCAGCCTTTGTCTGGCCGTTTTAAGCCTGCCGGCGACGACCGCCTGCGCTCTTGACGGCTGGATTGGCATCCACGACCCGTCCACCGTCGTCAAGTGTGGAGGAAATTATTATGTCTTCGGCACCGGTCGCGGCATTTCCATGCTCACCTCCAGCAACGGTTTTGACTGGCGGCGCTGCGGACGGGTTTTTGACCGCATTCCCGATTCCGTAAAAAAATTTGTTCCGTTGAACGACGGCCAGGGCGTGTGGGCGCCGGACATCATCCAACTCAACGGCATATTTTATCTGTATTACGCCGTGTCAAAATGGGATTCATTCGTGTCGGCCGTCGGCCTGACGACCAATCCGACGCTCGACACCAACAGCCCGGATTACAAATGGACCGATCACGGCATGGTCGTCCATTCCAGCGAAGGCGAGAGTCTGAATGCGATTGACCCCGGCGTCTGCCTCGCGCCGGACAGGACGCTCTGGCTTTGTTACGGCTCCTATCACGGCAACATCGAGCTGGTTGAATTGAATCCAAAAACCGGCCTGCGCGTCGCGACGAATTCGCCGGTCGCCATCATCGCCAGCCAGAGCGAGGCGTCGGACATCATTTTTCATGGCGGCTGGTATTATCTGTTCGTCAACCACGGCAGTTGCTGCCAGGGCACCAACAGCACCTACAACATCCGCGTCGGTCGCGCGCAAACAATCACCGGGCCGTATCTGGATCGTTACGGCGGAAATCTCGTTGGCGGCGGCGGCACGCTTTTTCTCGCGGCGCAGGGCAATGACATCGGCCCCGGCCATTTTGGCCTGCTCGAAGATGACGGCGTGGAAAAGTTCAGTTGTCATTACGAATCCGAGCTTGGCCGCGAAGGCCGCTCAATCCTCGAAATCCGTCCCCTGCTCTGGAGCGAGGACGGCTGGCCGTTGCCGGGCGAAAACATCCGCGACGGCGATTATCAAATCCGCTCGCTGCGCACGGGAACAATTCTTGAAGACTCGGCCAACGGGGTTCAAACCGCGCACTATCTCATTCGCGACAACCAAAAATGGAGCATCGCGCCCGCCGGCCACGGCCTTTACAAAATTGAAAATGTCGCGAACGGAACTTGTTTGCAGGCCGACGGCGAAGAAGTCGAAAGCACCCCTTTCACCGGCGCGGAAAACCAGCTCTGGAAAATTGACCAGTTGAGCAGCGGCAGCTACCGGATCGAATCCAAAACCGGCAGCCTCGCGCTCACTGCGGCGGCAGAAACCAAGCCGGGTGCCGGCGTCGCCCTGCAAGCATTCAACGGCGGCGACGCGCAACGATGGGTCATCAGCGCGCCCTGACGTTTCAATCCAAAATTTTACAATGAAAAGAATCGCGACATTTGCCGCGCTGGTTTTTGTTGCAGCCGTCAGCGGCTGCAACATGGCTCAACCAACTGCCACACCCACTACGACCGCCATGCCTTCAGCGCCAGCGCCACCGCCTGCGTCTCCGGCGCTGGCAACACCCCCGGCGTCTTCGTCGCCATTCGTAGCGCCCGACTCGCCGCGCGCCACGTTTAATTTCAATCCCGGCTGGAAATTCATCCGCGAAGACATGAGCAACGCGGAGCAGCCCGCGTTTGACGACTCAAAGTGGTTAGACGTGAGCGCGCCGCACACTTACAACGATGTGGATTCCTACACCGATTTCATCAGCCACGGCGGCGGCGACCGGCGGGCGTGGTCGGGCATCACCTGGTATCGCAAGCATTTCAAACTGCCGGCGGGCGCGAAGGACGGAAAAGTGTTTCTGGAATTTGAAGGACTGAAACAGGCGGGGCGCTTCTGGGTCAACGGAAAGCTGGTGGGCCGATTTGAGAACGGCATCACGGCCTGCGGCCTCGATTTGACGGACCTTGTGAATTTCGGCGACGCGGACAACGTCATCGCCGTGAAGGTGGACAACAGCAACGATTATTCCGAGGAGGCGACCGGCGCGGGCTTCGAGTGGATGGGCCGCGCATTCAACCCGAATTACGGCGGGCTGAACCATGACATCCGGCTGCACCTCACCGGCAAGATTTATCAGACCCTGCCGCTCTACGAAAACTTGAAGACCACCGGCACCTATGTTTATCCGTCTAATTTTTCAATCAAGGACAAGACGTGCGACGTGAACGTTGAATCCCAGGTGAAAAATGAATCGGGCGACCAGGCCTCCATCACGCTCTCGGCGGTGGTGGTGGACGCGGACGGGAAGGTGTGCGCGAAATTCACGAGCGACGCGCTGGATTTGGTGGACGGCGAGTCCGACACCTTCACCGCGGGCGGCAGGCTGGCGGACGCGAAATTCTGGAGCGATGAGACGCCGAACCTTTACGACATCTACACCATTCTCACCGTCAACGAGAAGGTGGTGGACGTGCGGAAAATCCGGACCGGTTTTCGCAAGGTGGAATTCAAGGGCGGCGTCGGCGCCGGCGGGGTTGATTTGAACGACAAATTTGTTTATCTCACCGGCTATGCGCAGCGCTCGGCGGACGACTGGGCCGGGCTGGGCGAGGCGTATCCCGACTGGATGCACGATTTCAACGCGCAACTCGTCCGCAG
>CAYPTV010000140.1:0-7237 GCA_964413505.1 uncultured Bifidobacteriaceae bacterium
TAATCGCGATTTATGAAACGCGCCTGGCTCCTGTTCACCATTGCCTCCATCCAGCTTTCCGCGCTTGCCGCGACGCGCCCCGCCGATTGCGTGGACGCCATCGTGCCGGTGGCCAGCCCGAAGACCGCGCTGCCGGCTCAGGGAATTTCCTGCGCGCGGAAGAATCGATTGGCCGGATTGGTGGTGGACAGGCCGTTCACCTGGAGCAGGCCGCTGTTGGGGAGCACCGCATTGGTCAGCGGCATCCAAAGATTAAACGGCTGCGCCAGATTGGTGGCGGCATAGAGTTGCACGCGGGCGGCCCGGTTCGAGACCACCAGACTGCCGTCGGCATTCGCCAGCCAGAGCGGCAGGACATTTCCGCCGGCCAGACTGGGCGGCAGGAAACGCAACGGCGGATTCAACGTGGCGTTGACGCTGTAGGTCTGGCCGTAAGGATTGGAAACCACCACGCTGTAATTGCCCAGATTGCCGGTTTGCACGGTGAAACTCAAACTGCTGTTGGTGACTGACGGCAGATTGGTTCCGTTCAGGCGCCACTGATAGCCCAAAGGCGAGGTTCCCGCTGCCACCACGCTGAAGCTGGCCGTTTTGCCAAGGGCCACCACCTGGTCAGCCGGCGCGGTAAGAATGGTCGGCGGAATTCGGCCTGACCACAACAGGGCATTGGCCATGAGACGTGCACCATCCGTGCTGGACACCCAGAGATCGCTGCGCACATCGCTGGACGGTGGGAAGAAATTCAAGCCGGTAATCCGGCCCGGCCCTTTGTTGGTGGTGCCGACCAGAGGTTGGCCGTTGCTCCAATGCGCCACCAAGGTCGCACCGGGAACGATGCTGATGGAACTGTTCAAATAACTCGACGTTCCCCCGTTAAACGAGTTGACGCCGTCCAACAGTGGATGCAAAGGCAAATCCTTCACAAGGGTCAAGTTGCCAGGAGCGGTGTAACTTGCGGTGGTGAACGGAAGGTAACCGTTCGATATTCTACCGAGCAGACCAAGACCCGATCCATTGTAAAAACCGAAGGTCTGAATAACCACCCCGCCGCCTTGGTCAATGTAATCTGCCAAGACATTGCCCATCGCCACCGAGTCATTAAAATTCCCATCTGAATAAACCATCACCGATTGATAGGATCTTAACTGGGCTAGTGACGGAGTTGAACCGGTAACGGAAATGATATCCACCTTGGGCAAGGAACCCACCCCCATCAACTTACTGGCAACGTCGGTGTTCCAAGCGGTCGTGCTTTCCGCCGTCAGCACGGCAACGGCCGCGCCACTGGAAATATCAAACGCCCGCCACAGTCCACCCGCCACGTCAACGATGAAGACTTTGCCATTGCAACAACTGAAGCTATAGTCGGAGTCAAAACTGGTTCCTGCGCCGGGCAAAAGGGTCTGGAACAAACGGTTGCCGGAGGTATCCCACGCCGAGAGGATGCCGCCGCCGTTGTAAGTCAGCCATAGGTTGCCAAAGGCGGCCAGTCCGCGATTCTGCGGAAAGATTGTTTCACCACTTAATGAGCCAAAGCCGTTCAAGTTGACGCTGCCGAGATAAGTGCCATTGGTGGTCCAGCGGGAAACCACGCCGCCGCTCATGGCGTCATATTCCGTGCACGCGCCGTTTAAGACCGCGGCGGACTGGGAATTCAACGTGCCGCCGGTCAGCGTGATTCCTGAATTAATAAACACGCCGGGACTGGTCTGTTGATAAATCGTGCTGTCATTATATGCTCGCGCCAAAACTGTGCCATCCGCTCGCGTGAAGACCGAGCGGAAATCCAAACCGGGTGAATAGGTGGCGATCAATGCGCCGGGCAAAGTATAGCGCCCGAGCCGGATGCCACTGGAGCTGCCGCCGGAGCAGTCCCAATAGTTCGTGCCATCGAAGGCGATGCCCATGGTTGTCGCCGGAATGGCGTTGGTAAAGGTCAGATTGGTGTGGATGGAGGTGCCGGTGACAATTGGCACGTTGATGGCAAGGTTGGTATTGCCACCGCACGGGCTCACCGCAGTCAATCCCAGCGCCACGCTGCCCGACACGCCGGCAACGTAGCTGATGGCGGGGAGATTGGTCGGGCCGATGATGAATCCGTTGCCAATGGTCCAGGCATAACTGGCATATCCAGTCGGCGCGCCCGCCTGGTTGCCGCTGGAGTTGGCCAAGACGCTGGCGGGCGACGGCGTAATGACCGCAGTCGGCACGGAGCTAATAGTCGCCGTGGCGCTGCCGCTTCCCGCCACCGGGCAGTTGTCCGCATCTTGTCCGGAACTAATTTGGTAAGTCGTGGTGCTGGCCGGGCTGACAGAAAACAACAGCGGGCTGCTGCCGGTCTGGGTTCCCCCGCCATTGTTCAAAGTGACGCTGTAGGGCGGAACACCACCGTTGATCGTGACACTCACCACGACCGGAGTGCCGGGGCAGGCGGTGCCGCCGCCGCTGACGTTGCCGGTGATGGTTGGGCAGTTGATGGTGACGGTGGCGGTGGCGGCAACTCCGTCCACCGTTGCACTAGCCTGACCGGCTCCACTGGTGTTGCCGGCATTGAACGTGGCGGTGGCGGTGCCATTGGCTTGAATCGGGGTCTGCGGGCTGGCCAATGTTCCCAGCACCGGGTTATTCCAAATGACCGGCAAACCGAGTAACACGCTGATCTGGCTGGGCGTCAAAGCGGTGCCGGCGGAATTTTGCAGGAAACTCGCGGTCAAGATGGTTGACTGACCCACCAAGATGCTGGCCGGACTGGCGGTGTTGGTTAGCACGATGAAGGGGCTGGTGGTGAGCGTGCCGCCATCGCTGGCGGCCGCCAGGCCGGGTCCGTTGTTGCTGGCCCACCAATTATTGGCCGCGGAAGTGTTCGCCAGGTTGCTGCCGTGGTTATAGACGCCGGTGCCGCCGCCGGGAGCGGTGTTACCGATGATCCGGCAAAAGCTCATATTCAGCGTGCCAGAATCCACATCAATCGCGCCGCCCTGGCTGGTGGTTGCGTTGGTGGTGAAAGTGGAATTGTTGACCGTCAAAACCCCCGTGTTGAGATAAATCGCGCCGCCCACCGTGCTGCTACCGGCGGTGGCACCGGCAATGTTGTTGGAAAAAGTCGAACCAGTGATGACATGAGTCGAACTGGCGGTTGAGCCGATGTTGATGGCCCCGCCGCCATCCGGTCCGCTGCCCGATGTATTGGTCAGGCCGTTGTTGACAAAAAACGAATTGGTGATGCGCAGATTGGAGTCAACCGGCGTTTGGGTCAGGAATTCGATCGCGCCGCCCTGGCTGGCGGCGGAGGTGTTGTTGGAAAAGATGCAACCGGTGATGTTCAGATCGCCGCCGGCCATTTGCACGCCGCCACCCGGCTGGCCGGTGTAAGTGGCGTTGAGCACCTTGCAATGGTTGTTCAGCACGGAGCAATTGATCAGGTTGAGCACATCCTTTGGCGTTGCCGAGACGCTGCCATCCAAAATGCCCGCACCGCCATAATTGTCCGCGCCATCGTGGCCACCTTGGACGGTCAGGCCGGACAAGGTGACGGTGACGCCGCCCAGCGAATTGGGGTCAATGTTAAAGACCCGGTTGTTGCCGTCGGTCTGGTTGATGACGGCCTGGCCGCCAGAACTTTGGATGAGGATTGTCTTGCTGCCACCGGGTGCCACCTGTAACTCGCCCGAGGTCAAATTGTATGTTCCAGTGGGAACATTGATGGTAGTGTAGCCGCCGGTAATGGCTGCGCGCAGGGAACCAGTGCCACTGTCGCTGAAATTGGCGACGGTGATGGTTTGAGCTTTCGTCGTCTGCGCCGGAAACCAAACGGTTGCGAGTGCCAAGGCCAGAATGATTTTTTTCATTTTGTTTTTTCCTGATGCTGGCCGGGACAAAGGCTTCAACCTCGCGACGGGAAAATGCCCGTCTGCGCGATGACAAAATTCAAACAGAGATACGGCGGCAAATTGTTGTGCGGTTGACTGCCGCCGGCGGATGTGAACAGCCCTGGATTCATCGTGTTGCCGTCCGCAGTGTCGTTATACATTTTTATCGGCGTCTTGCCGGTGTGCGCGCCAGCCCAGACGACATTGGCAGCGGCGGGATTATTCAAATCGCCGCCGGTGCTTTTGGCCTGAACGCTGTGCGTGTGAACGGGCATCTGGGTTTGCAGGAGGGTGACCGTGGGTTCACCGCCGGTCTCGCCGACGGAGCGCGGCGTCAGGCCCGCGCCAGCGCCGGCGTTCAGCGCGGCGCAGCCCTGCAAATTGGGCAGGGCAAAAGTGCTGGTGCCGTTGCCGCCGTAGTTCGTGCCCAGCAACGAGAACAGCGCGGTGTTCTGGCTGATGGCTATGAGTTGGCCGTTGCAAAACGCCCAGCCAACCGGCGCAAAGTTCCAGCCGCCGATCCTGATTTCTCCAACGAATTGGTCAGACATAAGTTTTCTCCGGGAATGGTCAGTTTTGGGATGGAAAAATGCCTTGCAACGCGATCACAAAAGTCAGCACCAGATACGGTGACCGATTTTCGTGCGGCTGGCCGCCGCCGATGCTGGCGATGGCGGTGGAGTTCATGATTGAATTGGGCGACGCGGCATAAGCCGGCTGATTGCCGTTCCCCCAATAGTTTTCCGCATTGGTCGCGGTGTTCAGCGGCCCGCCTTGGTCGGCAGAAGTTGAGTTGACATTGGTCAAGTGGGTATGCAACGGCATTTCCGTGGGGAGCAACGTGTGCGTCACCTCACCTCCCGTTTGTCCCAGTCCGAAGCCGTTGCCGAAATGAAACGGCACGCGGCCCTGCAAATTGGGCAGGTTAAACGTCTGAATTCCGTTCCCGCCGTAAGTCGTGCCGAGCAGGGAAAACAACGCCTGATTTTGGCTGATCTGCATTGTCTGGCCGTTGCAGAGCGCCCAGCCTTTGGGAGGAAAATTGAAACTGACGATCCTGATTTCTCCGAGATAAGGTGTGCCCATAGTGGTTCGTGGTATTCAATTTTGCGATGGGAATACGCCAAACAGCGAAATGATGAAGGTGATGGCTTGAAATGGCATCATGTTGTCATGCGGCTGGCTGCCACCAACGGGCAACAAGGCTCCGCCATTCAAAGTGGTGTTCGCTCCTTGATCGCTGTATTGCGCGCCGGTCCAGTTGGCGAAAAAGTTGTTCACGGGCGTGTTCGAGGTGCCGGGATTGGAGCTAACCGCCGCCGGATGGGTGTGGGCTGGGAGTTGCGCAACCGTCAGGGTGACAGTTTCCACGCCGCCCGGCTGGCCGATGATATATGAGTTGCCGTTGGTGTCCGTCCCTTGATGAACCGGCACCCGGCCAAGAAGATTAGGCAGTGCAAAGGTTGTCTGGCCGTCGCCACCGTAAGTTGTGCCAATCAGATTAAAGAGGGCGGAATATTGTGAAATCTGTAATAACGAGCCGTCGCAAAAATTCCAACCTGCCGGCGCAAAGTTGCCGGCAAACATCCTGATTTCACCAATGTAGGGTTGAGCCATAGTCGTTCCTTTCTAATCAAACAGCTGGATTGGGACGGTTGAAAGTCGCTGCATAATGGTCCGGTTCCGAGCCATTCACTCGTGCGGGCACGATGAAAATTTCCTGCCGACCCAGTTCCGGATGTTCAAACATGTAGGTGTCCTGCGCCAACCCGGCCCGATCAGCCGCCCGAAAGAGCAGGGTGAACTTTTCGTTCTGCGCGTCCGGAGCCAGATGGGCAAGCGGGTGTTTGGACGCATTTGATTCCACGGCCACCAGCTCCAATTGCACCGCTTGGGCGGTTGCCGACGAAACCGTGAAGACCGTTCCGCATTGCGCGGCGAAATCTGCGAAGCTGGCGGCGCGCCCCGGGGTTTTGGCTGATGCCGCTGTTGCCAGCGCAGCAGGCAAAAAACCCACCGCCAACGTCAGCGTCGAACAATCCACTAAAAACTTCCGGCGGTTGGTTTTCATGGGTGCAGGACGAATGGGGCAGCGACTGGCGAGGTCTCGCCCTCGGTTCTCTGGCGGCAAATGCTCAAATGGAAACACCGCAGTTTCATTTCAGTTTTTGAGTCAAACCCCGATTCTTGGATGAGACTATAAATGCAATCAGTTGCGGTGTCAATTTGTTAAAATTATAATTTGTATAAGATGGCAAGATGGCATAGCAATCTGGCGGTCTGGGGGGTTGTCACTGGCGGAGTGAGCGATTACAGTGGCGTTCATGAATGATGCAGCTCTGATGTCGCCCAGTTCCGTCGCGCTACGCCAGGAAATGGCGACGGACGAAACCTTCCTGCTGGCCCTTTACCGCAGCACCCGCGAAGCCGAACTGGCTCTGACAAATTGGGATGCCGCCACGCGCACCGCCTTTGTCCTGGGTCAGTTTCAAGCGATGCGCCGTGGCTATGCGGTGATGTTTCCGCAGGGCCAGTTTTCCATTGTGCTGGTGGCCGGCCAGCCGGTCGGGCGCATCGTCATTCATCGCGGCGAAAATGAATTTCGCGTGGTGGACATGGCCGTGTTGCCGGAACATCAAAACCGGAAAATCGGAACCGCTCTCATGCAAGCGGTGCTGGCCGAAGCCGCAGTCGCCCGCCAGCCCGTGCGCCTGCACGTTTTGAAAATGAACCGTGCGCTGCGGTTTTACGAACGGCTCGGATTTGTGCGCATAGGCGAAGCTGGGCTCTACGAACACTTGGAATGGCATCCGCCCGCATGACCTGCCGCATTCAAGTCGGATTGACCAGCCGATTGATGATCGCCTGATATTGAAAAAAGCCCGGCTGCTGTCCAATCGGCACAATGAATAATTCAAACCGCCCCAGCCGGGCATGTTCAAAGGCATAGCTGCGCTGCGGCAAAAAACGGTTTTCCGGCCCATGGAAAATCAGGGAAAAGGCTGCCTGCGCCGGAGCCGCTAACGTTTTGGCCAGGGGAGGACTGGGAATTGCGGTCGCCTCCACCAGTTCCATCTCAACGTAGTTCGCTGGTTCCAAGCCGGCTTGGAAACGGGTTTTAACCAACGGCAGGAAGGTTTCCAGCTTCCAACAGTCAGGTGGCAGGGTGTTCATTTGAATAATCCGAGGGCATTTTTGGCTTGTGACTGAAAGGCGTGTAAACCATAAGCCGTTGCAATGGTTTTGTAAAGGCAAACCACTGCGGGCGGACTGGCTGCAACACCGCGTTGCCAAGCCTCGGCTACGTCCGCACGTCCACCAACCGGCAGGACTTGAGCATCGAGGCGCAGACCGAGCGCGTCCGGCGC
>CAYPTV010000141.1:0-7214 GCA_964413505.1 uncultured Bifidobacteriaceae bacterium
TTAGGGTAAAACACCTTATATTCTTTGATTTTTCCGATTTTTTATGCTGGAACGGTCGTTTACTCGTCAGAATATTCTCATTTTTCCTGCGAACGGCAACATTACATATTTGAAAGGCTCCTTTTGCTGCATACGGTATCAGCAATCTTTGCTTCGGATCCAGCCCGCTTACCAACAGAACGACTTGCATCTGTGACAGGCCATTTTGCAGCACTGAAAAATCGAAAAGCGGCAAAGAAAAACATTTTTTCAGCACTGAAAAATGAAAAAGCAGCGCTGAAAATTCGTTTTGCGGCACTGAAAAACCGAAAGCAGCACTGAAAAATCTTTTTTCAGCGCTGGAAAACCGGAAAGCAGCAAAGAAAAATCTTCTTCCAGCACTGTAAATTAGAAAAGCAGCGCTGAAAAGTCATTTTGTTGTGCTGAAAAATCCCATTTTCTTGCTAAAAACCCAATAAATTGCAGATTTTACGGATTTTGCGGGTAAATAACCGCCATATCGGACAACCGATCTGGTGTTCGTTTGCAGCTTTCCAGTTGGTCTGGCCCGGTCTGGACTCTATCCGCGGCTGAATTTGTTACCGGATTTGAATTTATCGTGCCTCCGTCTGGAAATCGCATGTTTTCCCATGCCTTGACTCCAAATAATGTCCCAAATGCGAAACAAGATGTCCCGTCATAGTATAGATGCGGCAACGCATTGATGGCAATTTACGCCGCAGTGATAGATGGGACGGGCAAGGTGAGATTTCCGGTTGGTTTAAGGACAAATTGGAGGTTTCAAACCGGCGTCCCAAAAGCGAGTAAAGATGTCCTGTTTTGGGATAGTTGGAAAAACTCGCCTGTGAGAAAGTAACAACAAGAAGTTCGGCGATTAACGCCGGGCTTAAAACAAAAAAGAAAAAAAAGAAAAAGAAGAACAATAAAAACTATGAAAAAAAACCTATTGGCAATCGGGGCAGTTGCTCTGGCGATCCTCGCCACACAGCAGGCTGCGCAAGCAACAATAACGGTGACAGATGGATATGGAAATTTTATTTCATCGAGCACTCCCACAACTGTGATTCCTGTGTATTACGATGTAACGTTTAACGGATCGTTGTATACTTATCTGTATTCATTTACCCCGCTTCAAAGTGGTCCCATTGAGAATTTTAACATCAATGCAAGCTATGTGAACAGTGTCTTGACCGCGGGAACAGCAGTGTCTTCGGCTACTTTAAACGGAGACATTACATTGAGCGGTGCAAACAACTCTACTCTGGTTGAATGGTCATTTTTTCCCAATAATGCTACAACCACCCAGCTAGTTGGCTTTACTTCTACATATGGCCCGGGTCTGGGTTCCGGCGGTTTAATAGATGACGGCACGGGTCCATGGGGCGATAATGCCGTTGGATCGCCGATTCCCGTTCCCGTCCCCGTTCCCGAAGCTTCGACAGTCTTGGCCGGTGCCTTGATGCTGCTGCCTTTTGGCATCGGAGCCGTGCGTTCGCTGCGCAAAGAGCGCGTGGTTTGATTTAGTTTTTTGATTCTTCTTTTTTAGGCGGGCTGGTCGCAAGACCAGCCTGCCTTTTTGCTTCAATCAAAGTAATCCGGTAGTCTCTTCCCGACAACCCGCCTCGCAACAATGGCACAGGTCAAAATTCTTTGCCCCGTTTGCGGACGGTCTCTTGAATACGATGAAGCCGCTCGTGAGAACAAAATCAAATGCCCCCAATGCAAACATTTGATTCCAGTTCCGCAAACCTCAGTCAATCGGGTGAAATCCATAAACCGGCGCACGCGGCGAAAAACATTGTTGATGGCATTTATCCCGGTTCTGGGATTGAGCGTGGTGGCATGGGCATGGATTTTTCAGCCGGCAAGCATTCACTGGCCGGACCGACGTCCGATCGGCGTCCTGTTTCTGGCATCCAACTTTTACTCCTCCGCAACCAATCCGCGAGGCTGGTTTAATGATCCTAGCTTGGATGTTACCGGACCGGATGGCCCGCAACGATTTCGCAAGGCCCTGCTTGATTACACCGACCGAAGCATCGCCATTCTGAAGCGGACGGGCGCGCAGGGCGCGATCGTTTGGGATTTGGAGGGGGAAGAATTTCCGCACAAGACCACATACATTGGTGATCCACGTCTGCTGGGCCGTCTGGCGCCTGAAATGGCGGGGGCGGCTGATGAATTTTTCGGACGCCTGCGCAGCGCCGGATTTCGCGTCGGGTTGACTGTCCGCCCGCAGCGATTGATTTTCGACGATCACGGGCAGCCCCGGCAGGTGCAGGTGCTTGACATAAAAAAACTCCTGCTCGAAAAAATTGATTATGCCCGGACACGCTGGGGAGCGACGATGTTTTATGTTGACTCGAACGGCGGGATTTTCCGGCCCGATGAAGTGTGGCAACTGCGCCGTTTGACGGAGCAGCGACCTGACATCCTGCTGATTCCCGAACATCATTATCTGTCCTACTCGGCGTTCAGCGCCCCTTATGTTGCCAAGCGCAAGGGCGATGTGGCAGCAGCTTCGGGATGGACGCGGAAGCTTTTCCCGGGATCATTTCAGGCCGTGGACATGAGTGACGATTCGACTGATGGGGACAAGATTGCCGCCCTGCATTTGCAAGGCAATGTGCTGCTGTTTCGGGCATGGTTCTGGAACCCGGAATGCCAGATGCTGGAAAGTTTCGCGCATGAGCGGCAGTAATTCATCTGCTGTCTTGCCATTCGCGCGGGCGTGAACGAGGATGTTTCGTCCGCGTCCATGACGAAAGCCGATTCAAAAGATAAAATCTCCCGTCGCAGCGCCGCGCCCTTCACCGAGGCCGGTGCGTGGCGCGATGTCGGCATGGGCTGGCAGCCGTTGTTCGGCAGTTTTCACGGTGAAGGCTACAGCATCGAGTGGCATGATTTTTTTGCGAAGCGCGAGTTTGACTGGGCGGCGAGCTTTCATCCGGGCTGCGTGGAATTGTGCCTGAACCTGGACGGCACCGGCTTTGTGGAGGGGCGCGACTCGCGTGCCGAGTTCGAGCCGAACACCGCCGGATTTTATCATCGCAAGGACGAGCCGCTCACGGCCAGGCGTGCAGCCAACGAGCAGCATCAGTTTCTCACCGTGGAATTTTCCTGTCCGTTTCTGGCAAGGCATCTGGAGGGGATGGAGGCTACGTTGCATCCTGTTGTCTGCGCCGCGATAAAGGATTGCCCGTGCAAACACGTCACCGGCACCACCGTCCGGCTTTCGGCGAGCCAGCAGCAGATCATCGGCACGTTGCGGCAGCCGCCGGTCTATGCCGCCGCGCAGCCGCTCTGGTATCAATGCAAGGCGCTCGAACTGGCCGTCACCTTCCTGATGCAGCCGCCGCCGGAGAACGAACTGTTTTGCACACGGCAGCAGCGCCTCGCGCAGGAGCGCGTGGAGCAGGTCATCTTTTTGCTGGAACAAAATCTCGCCAGCCCGCCCTCGCTGGAGGAACTCGGCAGGAAAATCGGTTGCAGCCATTTTTACTTGAGCCGTGTGTTCTCCGCGCAGACGGGCAAGACCATCACGCAATATCTGCGACAGTTGCGCATGGAACGCGCGGCGGAACTGTTGAAGTCGCGCGAATACAACGTCACGGAGGTCTCGCTTGAGGTGGGCTATGCGAGCCTGAGCCATTTCAGCGCGGCATTTCACGAGACGTTCGGCTGCTGTCCGGGTTTGTATCCGCTCAAGACGCCGACGCAGCGTTCGGGTTAGAACAAACCACCGACAACCTTTCGCAAGCCGCCGTTAGCGGGCATAAATCATTTCAGCGACAATCAGTGTCGCATGAAAAGAAACCGTGGATTTACCTTGATCGAACTGCTCGTGGTGATCGCCATCATTGCGATCCTGGCGGCGATGCTTTTGCCCGCGCTGGCCAAGGCCAAAGAAAAGGCCAACCGCACTGCCTGTTTAAGCAACCTCAGGCAGTGGGGTCTTGCGCTCGGCATGTATCTGGATGACAGCCAGCAAATCTTTCCCGATTTCAGCATCGCCAACAACACACCCGGAGCGCCCGCCGGTTACGACCAGGACAACATCCATTGGACGGATCTCGCCACTTTCCACGCCGGCGGCTACGGAAACAGCGCGTGGTTCAACGCCCTGCCCTCGTATGTCTCGCAAAATGCGCTCTGGCAATACGCCGCCAACCCCGCCGATTTCGTGAATGGCCGCAGCATCTTCAACTGTCCCAACGCTACGTTCCGACCCGCAGAAGTGGACCCGCTGAATCGCGTGGCGTTCGGCTATGGCATCAATTTCAAGGGCACCAACGGCGCGACGCCCACCAGCTCCCCATTCAAAGCCACGGCGGTGTTGCATCCCTCGGCGTTCGTCTTCTTTTCAGACGTGCGGGCCAACTCCGGTGAAAACCCGTTTTACGGCGCAAATCCCCTCAACGACCTCGGAGCGCCGCGCGGCTCGCTCAACCATCTCTCTTCGCGCCACGCCGCCGGAGCGAACCTCACCTTTCTGGACGGGCACTCCTCTTATTTCAAATACAGCTACATGGCCTACCAGAAAGGAACCAAGATTGGCGACCCCGGCAACCCGGACATCAACTGGTCCTACGACGGCACCCCGTCGCAATGATTTATCCAATCCTTCCATGAAGAGAAAGAATCATCCACCGTCCCCGTGAAAATCTGCGCGCAGGCATTTTGACCAGGGCGCACGGTCACGGCATGAACCATTTGTTCGTGGGATTCTGGTTCGTATAGAAATCGTTCAAATGCAAATGCTCGCCGTGCCCGTCCATGAAACCGAGGTCGCACCGGCCTGTATGCCGGGTGGATGGCCGCGCATCTTCGTCGTCGTTGAGAGTGGAGCCGGGAGCTGTCAGCTTTAACGTATCAGGTCGCGGGGTCACAAAATCATCTTCCGTCCCGATGTCACCCTGCATGATGGTGGTGCTGGTGGAATGAAAAGCGGCAAGCTTTGTCGGCGGCGGCGGATTCGGGTCGGTCAGGTCAACAAAAGTCAGTTCATTCAGGCCATAAGAATTTGTCTTGGAGAGAATGTCAGACGGGCAAAGATGGATTTTGGCGACGTGGTTGAGATACGGGTCAAGCAAGGCAGGCCAGTCCACCTCGTTGCCGTCCGCATCATTGTAAGCGGTTGGTGGCAGAAAGTCATTATTCTCGTCCGCATAAAGCAAAACCGCCAGTGTCTGTTGGCGGACGCTGTTGATGCAGGCTGCCTGGCGTCCCTTTTCCTTGGCCGAGGCCAACGTCGGCAGCAACAAGGCAGCCAGTATGGCGATGATGGCAATGACCACCAGCAGTTCAATCAATGTGAATCCGTTCTTCACTGGAAAAGAAATTAAATTATCCGGCTTAAAATGCAAAAATTACCTGACTGGCAATTCAAAGAAGACTCGTCCGTGTTCCTTTGAAAATCCGTGCGTGGAATTGGCATGGATATTCAGTCATGTCCCAATTTGAAATTCATCTTCTTGCGCCCGGCCCCAAAAGCAATACAATCACGCCCGATGAAATTTGCTCTGGCGATTTTTACTTATCTGGCGATGGCCGGAATCATCGGCGCGGGAATCCTGCTGCTCGTCGCGGGCAAGCCGTTGCTGCTCATCATCGCACTCATTGCGTTCGTCGTCGCGTTCGGCAAGCTCGGCTGCATGACGCACTGAATTGCGTCTGAACATTGTTTTTTTCGCTTCACTTCCCCGGCACCGGAAACTTCGCCTGCATCTTTGCGATGATCTGCGCGGCGCTTACGGCATTGGCAGCCTGTGTGCCGGCAAAGACTCCTGAAGCATTGGCGGTGGAGGTGGAGGTGCCTTGAACCGCATAAACCTGTCCGCCATAATTGACGAAGCTGGTGCCGGGCAGCGCAAGATTGTCGCCCGACCAATAATTGGCATACGACGCGAGCTGTCCCGGCTGGGCCAGGGCAGTCACGGACACCACGCCGGGAATCGCCGCCGGATAGGTCGGCGTGCCGACGGGCGTGTTGCCCGCCGCGCCAAACATTTCGATGTTGTCGGCCAGCGCCGTCTTGATGATGGCGTCCAAGACAGAACTGTCGCCAGAGCTGCCGAGGCTCATGTTCAGGACGTTCGCGCCGCCGTCAACGGCGGCCTGAATCCCCAGCGCGACGTTCCACGAAGTGGTTGATGCGCTCCCGCCATAAACATCCACCGGCAGGATTTGCACGGAGGTGCCGCCGCCGGACACCTGCGAAATCGCCTCAAGAATCGTGTAGGCCATGGCGGTGCCGTGCGTAATATCCGTGCTGGCGGGCGCGTCGCCGGCTACGGAAAGCTGCGGCAAAATAAACTTGTCGAGCTGCGCGCCGAGCGATTGCACGTTCATGTCAATCAAGCCGACGACGACCTTGCCGGAAGCGCCGGGCGGATTGAGTTGAAGCGACAGCGGCGCGGCAACGCCGGGCGGAAGATTGGCGGACGAAACGGGTTGGGCGGCGGGCGGCGGGTCCAGGATGTAATTGTAATCCACGGCGGAAACGTCGGTGTTGCTCTTCAATTGAGCGAGCGCTGCATCGGTCGCGTCGGCGTCGGCAAATTGAAGGCGGTAGAGGCCGAGCTTGTCGAGACGTCCGGTGATCTTGGCGCTGACGGATTTGGCGAGCGCGTCAATGTCCGTGCCGGGCTTGACGCGGATGAGCAGTTCGTTGGGAACGCGGCGGGGAGCTTTGGCGGCGACGACGGGCTTGGTGGCGTTCTGCATGACGGTGCGGAAAATGTAAAGATGCGGCGCGTCGTTGGTCTGCGGCACGAGCGCAAAGTTCAGGTCGCCGAGCAGCATCTTCAGCGCATCGCTCGACGGCAGGTTTTTGAACTTGGTGGAGGTGTTCCGGTCAGTGTCCGGTTCGACAAAGATGTGCCAGCCGGTCTGGTGCGCGATGTCTTCGAGCAGCGGCCAGAGCGGTTCGCCGTGAACATCGGCGGTCACGCGGTCGGACGCAGTCTGCCAGACGATGGAATTGGTGTCCGCCGCGCCCGCGCCCGGGGAGAACGCGAGCATCAAACAAATGAACAATGGACGGATTTTTGACATCGGCTAATTGACGATTTGAAAGCGGGAACGGCCAAACCGTTCAGTTATTTCTTCGCGGTGACGGTCTTCACCCACGGTTGGTTGTCGAGATACCATCGGATGGTCTCGCGGATGCCCTGTTCGAACTTGTGCGCGGGCGTCCAGCCAAGCTCGCGCTG
>CAYPTV010000142.1:0-6008 GCA_964413505.1 uncultured Bifidobacteriaceae bacterium
TCGCGGTGACGGCGTGGATCCCCAACTTGCGGCACGCGTCCACGCGGAACTGGTTATTGAAGGCAAAGCTCCACGCGCGCATGAGAATCCAAAAGTCCGACGACGCCTTTTCGCCGAGCAAATCTTCGCGCGCGGAATCCACTTCCTTGCCGCAGTTGCGCAGCATCAGGTCCCTGCCCTGCGTCAACGCCGCGACGAGGCACGCCTGATGCACGCAGCCGTATTCCTGCGCCGCGAGCAGCATCCGCGCGTAACGCGGATGCAACGGAAACGCCAGCATCTTGCGGCCAATGGGGGTGATCGTAGTGGCACAGGCGTCCCGCCTGTGAGTTTCGGGTTTGTCAGCCGAGCCGGAATCACACAGGCGGGACGCCTGTCCCACTACTTTCAGCGCGCCCAAGTCCTCCAATAGTTCCTCGGCATGCGTCAGCGAGATTTCATCCGGCTTTTCCAGCCAGCGGAACTTGCGCAAGTCCTCCACGCCGGACGCCTTCAACGTCAGCACGACTTCGGACAAATCGAGCCGCTTGATCTCCGGCAATTCCTGTGGCGCGCGGTGCGAATGTTCCTCGCGCGACCACAATCGCATGCACACGCCCGGTGCGGTGCGGCCCGCGCGGCCCGCGCGCTGGTCGGCGGACGACTGCGAAATCTTGTCAATGAGCAGCGTGTTGATGCCACGGTTCGCGTCGTAGCGCGCCACGCGGGCGAGGCCGGAATCAATCACCAGCCGCACGCCGTCAATCGTGATGCTCGTCTCGGCGACGTTCGTGGCGACGACCACCTTCCGCTGCTGATAGCGCGCCACCGCCGCGTCCTGGTCGCGCGGCTGCAATTCGCCGTGCAACGGCAGCACGATAAAACCTTTGGCCTCGCGCGAATTGCGGATGGCCTCGATGGTCTGGGAAATTTCGAATCCGCCCGGCATGAAAACGAGCACGTCGCCCTCGCCGCCGCCAGCGACATAGCGGGCAAACTCCTCAGCCGCGAGTTCCCACACCGTCGGTCCGTTCGCGCCGACCCGGTGCGGCAGATATTCGACTTCGACCGGAAACGTGCGGCCTTCGGACGCGAGGATGGAGCAGGCAATCGCGCGCCCCTCACCCGGAGCCGGAGCGCGCCCGTCTTCGGGCGCAGCGAGGTGGCCAGACACAGGGTTTTTGCCGTGCTGAACACTGCCGGAATTGAGTTCGTTGCTGCGCCCGGGGACGGGCGCGCTCCGCCGCGAGAGATTCACCGTGGTCGTCCGCACCTCATTCAAATACTTTTCCAGCTCCCCCGCGTTCAGGGTGGCGGACATTACCGCCAGCATCAGATCCGGCCGATGTTTTTCCTGCTGGTCGAGCGTTTGGGCGAGCGTGATGTCGCCGTAAAGGTGTCGTTCGTGAAACTCGTCGAACAAAATTGCCGAGACGCCGCGCAGTTGCGGGTCGTCAATCATCTGCCGGAGCAAAACGCCCTCGGTGACGAAGCGGATTTTGGTCTTGGCCGACGTGACGTTCTCGAAGCGGATCTGGTAACCGACTTCGTCGCCGAGTTTCACGCCGAGTTCCTTTGCCACGCGCGCGGCGAGCAGACGGGCGGCGAGCCGGCGCGGTTGCAGGACGACCACCTGGCCGCCGCCGAGCAGGCCGTGCTTCAACAGCATCTGCGGCACCTGCGTGGATTTTCCGGAGCCGGTGGGCGCGGATAAAATCAGCCGACGGTCAGATTTCAGGCGCGCGATGATGTCGTGCTCGATTTCGTAAATAGGCAGTCGGTCGGGCATTTTGAACGATTTTAGATTTACGACTTACGATTTACGAGCAGCTTTTGAATCAGCGAGAACGCGTAAATCGTATATCGTAAATTGATCAGGCCAGCACCCAGCCGGGCTGGATTTCTTCGTCCAGCGGCGGAAGCGGAAATTGCTGTAACAGCTTCCGCTCGGCCAAGATTCCAATCATGGCGGCGTTGTCGGTGCAAAGGGATTTTTCCGCGAGGCGCAAGTTGAACCCGTTGCGTTCGCAGGCGCGAGTCAGTTCAGCCCGCAGGGCGCGATTGCAGGTCACGCCGCCGGACGCGGTGACGCAGCGGACATTGTTGCGGCGCGCGGCGCGGAGGGTCTTGGTCACGAGGACTTCGACGATGGCGGCCTGCACGCTGGCGCAGAGGTCGCGGATTTTTTGCGCGTCGTCGAGCAGCGCGGGATTATCGCGCAGGAAATAACGCACGGAGGTCTTGAGGCCGCTGAAGCTGAAGTCGTCGCCGGGGTCGTGAAGCAACGGGCGCGGGAAATCGAACGCCTTTGGATTGCCCTGCTCCGCCAGACGGTCAATCTCCGGCCCGGCGGGATACGCGAGTCCCATCATTTTTCCGGTCTTGTCGAAACATTCGCCGGCGGCGTCGTCAATCGTGCCACCGAGGACGCGGTGTTTCAATTCGGATTCCACGAGGACGAGCATCGTGTGTCCGCCGCTGACGATGAGCGAGACGTTGGGCTGGAATTGGGAGAAGTCAGCGACGGGCGGCGTGCCGGCAATCCACGGCGAATACAGGTGCGCCTCGTGGTGGTTGATGCCGAGGAACGGTTTGTTCAGGGCGAAGGCGACGGCTTGCGCGGCCTTGAAGCCGACCAGCAGGGCAATGCCCAGTCCCGGCCCCTGCGTGGCGGCCACGGCGTCCAATTCTTTCGAGGAAATGCCGGCTTCGTGCAGCGCGGCGCGCGTGACGGGCAGAAGGTTTTTGAGATGCTCGCGCGCGGCGAGTTCCGGCACGACGCCGCCGTATTCGGCGTGCAATTTTATCTGCGAGGAGACGGTGTTGGACAGGATTTTGCCGTCGCGCACCACGGCGGCGCTGGTTTCGTCGCAGGAAGTTTCGATGGCAAGGAGAGTCATTCAATTATCAACCACGGATGGACAGGGATAAACACGGATAGGCAGGCAAGATTCAACGAAATTTTTACATCCGTGTCCATCGGTGTTCATCCGTGGTTTAAGAATTCATTTCTTGGCGACCTTTTGCGGCGTGGAAAGTTCGCCGTAGAGCAAAATGCCCTGGAGCAGATCGTCCGCGCGTTCGAGCTGGATGTCGCCGGCTTTCTTCATCTGCGTGCGCTGCTTGGGGTCAACCGTGGACAGTCCGCCGGGCGACTGGCTGATGAGCAAAGCGGCTTCGGCCTCGTCGGACATCGGCACAAAGATGTCGGGCGTGATGCCGTGCTCGTGGATGACCTTGTGGCTGGGCGTGTAATACTTGGCAACGGTGAGCTTGAGCGCGGAGCCGTCGTCGAGCGGGAAGATGCTCTGCACGGAGCCTTTGCCGAAGGTTTTCTCGCCGAGAACGATCCCGCGATGCAAATCCTGCAGGCAGCCGGTGACAATCTCCGCCGCGCTGGCGCTCTCGAAATTGACGAGGACAACGATGGGCATGCCTTTCAATTCATCGCCGTGGCCTTCGGCGCGACGGACGGAATCCTCGGCGTGGTCGCGGCCCTCGGTGGTGACGACGAGCTGGCCGCGCGGAAGGAATTTCTGGCAGACGTTCACCGCCTCGTCCAGCAGGCCGCCGGGATTGAAACGCAGGTCGAGGATCAGCGCCTTCATGCCCTGCCCTTTCAGTTTTTGCAGCGCGGCCTCAAGCTCGTCGCCGGTGTTGTCGCCGAACTCGGCGATGCGGATGTAGCCGATATTGTCGGCACCGAGCGGGAATTCCTTCCGGCCGTTGATGTCCTTGACCATTTCCATGTTGATGATGGAGCGCGTGAGCGTGTAATCCTTCACCGCCCCGGATGACGGCCGCTGGATGGTCACGGTCACCTGCGTGTCCGGCTTGCCGCGAAGCTGTTTGACGACGACGTCCAGCGGCATTTTTTCCACGCTCTTGCCGTCAACCTTGACGATGCGGTCGCCGCTCAGGATGCCCGCGCGCAATCCGGGCGAATCGTCCATCGGCGCGACGACGGTCACAAAGCCGCCCTCCGACTTGACGACGAGGCCAAGCCCGCCGAACTGGCCCTCGGTGTCGTCCTGCAACTGCTGGTAGTCGTCGGCGTCCATGAATTCGCTGTGGGGATCGAGCGAGCCGACCATTCCCTTGAGCGCCGATTCGACGAGCGCATGATACGTCAGGTTTGTGCCGTCCACGTAGCTGGTGCGGACCTTTTGCAGCACGTCGGCAAAAATCTCCACGTTCGCGTCCGGCGAATCCTTGTCATCCGCCGCGTGCGCCGAGCTTAAATAAATTTTCGCGCCGACGGCCAGGTTCAACGCCAGCAGCACCGTGACCAGGCCGAAAATCAAACGTCGTTTCATAAACACAAAAAACCTTACCACGAAGACATCAAGACTCCAAGTTTTTGGAAAACTCTTTGTGACTTGGGGTCTTGGTGGTTAAGAAGCCCGCAAAAGCGCCTCGATCACCGGCAGATCGCCCGGCACGGTCACTTTTGGGTTGGGCGCCGCGCCGGGCACGAGTTGAACCGGCTGGCCGATCAATTCGCATGCCGCCGTGTCATCCGTGAGAATCAGATTTTTCTCCCGCGCCGTGGAAATGGCGCGCCGGATGATTTCCACCCGGAACGTCTGCGGCGTCTGCACCGACCAGAGCTTCGAACGGTCATGCGTCCGGGAAATGGTATTGCCGTCGCCGGATTCCTTGATCGTGTCCGTGACCTGCTGCGCCGCGACCGCCGCCCCCGTTTCGCGCGCGGCGGCTATCGTCGCGGCGATCTGCGCCTCGGTCGTGCAGGGCCGCGCGGCATCCTGAATCGCGACGATTTCCGTCTTCGGCGACAATGCCTCCAGACCGTTCCAAACCGAGTCCTGCCGTTCCGCCCCGCCCACGACCATGCGGAACGGTTTCTGAAAATGGAATTTTACCGAAAGCTCCGTGAATTGTTTCTGCATCCCGTCGCGCACGACCAGGATGATTTCGTCCACGCACTTCGCATCGTTGAACTTCTTCCAGGTATGCGCGATGACGGGACGGCCCGCGATCTCCAGCCACAGCTTGTCCGTGCCCATGCGGACCCCTTTGCCGGCGGCGACGAGTATGGCGGCGTTCATTTGGAGAAATTGGCTGCGGAAGCTTTGCCTTATCCGATGCGCCAGACGATGCGCGCCTTGTTCAAATCGTATTGCGACATCTGCATCTTCACGCGGTCGCCTACCGTGAGGCGGACAAAGCGCTTGCGCATCTTGCCGGAAATGGTCGCGAGCACCTGGTGCTTGTTGTCCAGTTCGACGCGGAACATCGTCCCGGCCAGAACCGTCAAAATACGTCCCTCAACTTCTATGTGTTCTTCCATGAATGAAATCAATCTACCCGATATGCCGCGCCCAAGGCGAATCAAAAATCATCGCGGCAAAATGAATCGAGCGGCGTTCCTTTTCAGAACGCCGCTCGTTGATGCTGGTTCAAAAATTAATAACGGTCGCGGCCGCCGCCACCGCCGCCGCCGCCGCCGCCGTATTCACGACGCGGACCACGGTCGCCGCGGTCGCTGCGGGGGCGCTCTTCTTTCGGGCGCGCGATGTTGACCGTCAGGGCGCGTTCGCCGAGCGTCGCGCCGTTCATGGCCGCGATGGCCTTCTGCGCTTCCTCGGGGGTTGACATGGTGACGAATGCGAAGCCGCGTGAACGGCCGCTCATCCGGTCCATCATGAGATTCGCCTCGACGACAGTGCCGTGTGCGGCAAACGCCTCTTGGATCTCGTTTTCAGTGGTGTTGAAGGAAAGGTTTCCGACAAACAGTTTCGTGCTCATTTTCGTAGGGCTGAGAGACAAACCGCCGCTTCAGACTGTTCCCGATTGCCGGGTTTCAAATCGTTCACCAGAAGATTTACCATGATCAGAATTGACAAGTTTTCTAACAGACGACTCGACTCTAGCCGTTCAAAAAATAATTGCAAGCCATTTTTTGCCCCTCAATCAAGCCAGATTGCGGCGTTGAATCGTGAATTGTTTGAACCGGTAAGGCGACCGTCGGCAAAGATCGATTCACGATTAGACTTTCCCGCCAAAAA
>CAYPTV010000142.1:6108-7201 GCA_964413505.1 uncultured Bifidobacteriaceae bacterium
CCGCCAAAAACGACGAAGTCGGACTTGGAATCGCCGTTTTTGCGCCAAAAACGTAAAAGTTGGACTTGAAATTGTCATTCTTCCGTCAAAAACGCCGAACTTGGATCCAAGAATGTCATTTTTCCGCCAAAAACGGCGATGTCGGACTTGAAAACGTCATTTTTGGTCCAAAAACGCCGTTTTTAACCGGGAAAATGGCGATTCCAGACCGGGTAATTTCATTTAATAGGCTGAAAACAGGGAGTTTAGGCTGAGAATACCTATTTATACAAATTCACCGAAGAGACGAGTGATCTTTTGGCATCTGCTGCCGAATATATTTGAGCAGGTCTTGATAATGAATATGGACACCAAGACTCGCGAACTGTTGTCCGGATATCACTCATAGTTTGGCCGAAAGAACAAATTGCTTAATTCTTTACATGCCGTCACGGATGAAGCCCGTAACTTTAATTGGAAAATTCAGAGTTTTTTCTGTTTTCATTTCTAAAACAAAATTTGAAGGAGTGCTTCTTTCTACTGAAAATATCTCTGGTTGGTGTGACGTTTCAGGAATGATTTCGAGTTGAAAGTGGCCGCCTCCGTTTCCGGCTCGCCATGCGCGTTAAACTGGATTAAATTCTCGCGCCATGGAAGCTCTGCCAAAACCTGACGTGATCCTCACCCACGAAAGCGACCTCGACGGACTGGTTGCGGGCGCGCTGCTGCAAAAGCTCGCCAAAAAACTGTTCGGCACGGACATCCCGCTGGAGGCGCATCATTACAATTTCTGGAAACAGCGCGAATTGCGCGAGCGCGCCGCGTGGGTCACGGACTTCACCTTTGAAACGCGCATGGACAAGCCCGACTGGGTGGTCATTGACCATCACGTCACGGAAGTCGTCCCCAAAAACGCACGGCTCATCCATGACGTGAACAAGTCCGCAGGGCTGCTCTGCCATGAGCTTTGCAAGGAACACGGCATCCATTCGCCCGCGCTCGACCGGCTCGCGCACCTGAACAACGTCGCCGACCTGTTTCTGGAGGATGACCCCGATTTCGTGGTGGCGAGCGATTACGCGAACCTCGTCAAAATCTACCAGTTCTGGAACCT
>CAYPTV010000143.1:0-5488 GCA_964413505.1 uncultured Bifidobacteriaceae bacterium
ACGGCCTTGTTCGCCTTGAGATATTTCTCGATGGTCT
Organism: uncultured Bifidobacteriaceae bacterium; assembly: GCA_964413505.1. Taxonomy (GTDB): domain Bacteria; phylum Verrucomicrobiota; class Verrucomicrobiia; order Limisphaerales; family UBA11358; genus UBA11358. The sequence goes on from CAYPTV010000143.1 coordinate 38, forward strand.
TGATGCCGTTGCAGGAATTGGAAACGCGGACGGCGCCGGGCTTGCCGAGCTTGTAATGCACCAGAAGTTTGCCGACCATTCCCACCTGAAGGTTCGCGCCCGTCATGCGCCAGAGCTGGCCGGCTTCCAGGGGTTTCTGGTGGGCGCGGGACGACGGTTTGGTTTTTGTCATGGTTGATCATGCCATTTGCTTTTGGATTACACCAGACAAATCGCCATTTCATTTCAAAGCCTGTCTGCAAATCCACCCGGACCGAATCATCCTCATCCTCATCCTCATCCTCATCCTCAAAAAAATCCGCCAAACTGAGGATGAGGATGAGGATGAAAAGCCAGGGGCGAACTGCGCCGTTCTGCCGTCTTGGGCCGGGCCGGTTCGCGGAGAAAAATAATTGTTTTTTTTGTTTGATGAATCCAAACGGCAGGAGTATGACTGGTTCCATGAAACACGCCTCTGCCATCATCCTGGCCTGCGCGCTGGCCGTTCCCGCCCTGGCGCAGGACTCCACCAACAACATCGCCGCCGCAACCGGCCTGCCCGCCAGCGCGGAACTTGCGCCGCCAATCGTCTCTTTTGCCGCGTCCGCCGGGGCGCTGACCGCGCCGCTGATTTTGACCAACGATTACATCGTCCTGCCTGGCGACCAGGCGGAACTGACGAACGGCGGCAGGGCGGTGTTTAATTTCAGCGTCACGAACGCGGGAAGTTTTGTGATCGAGACGCTGGTGAACGCGCCGGACGAAAGCAGCAATTCATTTTTCCTGAACATAGACGCGGATCCCGTGGACCCGGACATGATCTGGGACGTTCCGGTGACGGCAGGTTTTGAGAAACGGACCGTGAGCTTGCGCGGCAACGGGGATTCAGCCACCGATCAATTCACACCAAAGGTTTTCAAGCTCGATGCGGGAACGCACAACCTCATCATCATCGGGCGCGAGCCGGGAACGCTGTTGAAATCTTTGTCCATCCATCCCGCCCCGGCGGATAAACCGGTCAGCCCTTGATCAGCACGGCCTTGTTCTTCTTGAGAAATTTCTCGATGGTGGTTTTGCCGCCGACGGAATTGGGAATCCTGACCGCGTTGGGCTTGGCGAGCTTGTAATGAACGAGGAGCTTGCCGATCATTCCCACCTGAAGATTTGCCTCGGCCATGCGCCAGACCTGGCCTTCCACCAACGGTTGATGGCGGGCGCGAGGTTTTGACTTTGGCTTCTTCATAAGGAAGTTTGCACAGGAGCGCCGGAATTAACCAGTTAAATCGTGCGGGATAAATCGGTGGAAAAATCCCCGTGGACGTGCTACTGATTTAGCCATGCAAACAGCAAAAGCTTATTCCGCCGCCTCCGCAACCTCGCCGCTCGCGCCGTTTTCCCTGCAACGCCGCGAACCCGGCCCGCATGACGTGCAGATCCAGATTCTTTTCTGCGGCGTCTGCCACACGGATGTCCACATCGTCCGCAACGAATGGCACGGCACAACCTATCCCTGCGTGCCCGGCCATGAAATCGTCGGGCGCGTGGTGAAAGCCGGCGCACACGTCAAAAAATTCAAGGAAGGCGACATCGCCGCCGTCGGCTGCATGGTGGATTCCTGCCGCACCTGCGAGAATTGCAAGGACGGCCTCGAACAATTCTGCCAGCAGGGCGCGACCTTCACCTACAACGCGCCGGACAAGATTTCCGGCGGCATGACCTACGGCGGTTATTCCGACAGCATCGTCGTGGACGAGGCGTTCACCCTGCGCGTGCCGAAGCATTTGGATCTCGCCGCCACCGCGCCTCTGCTCTGCGCGGGCATCACCACTTATTCGCCACTGCGTTTCCACAGGGCCGGCAAGGGCCAGAAAGTCGGCGTGGTAGGACTCGGCGGGCTTGGCCACATGGGCGTGAAAATCGCAAAGGCCCTCGGCGCGCATGTCGTTGTCTTCACCACATCGCCGAACAAGGTCAAGGACGCAATCCGCCTCGGCGCGGACGAAGTGGTCAATTCCAAAAACGAGGACGAAATGAAAAAACAGCTCAACAGTTTCCATTTCATCCTCGACACCGTGGCCGCGCAGCACGACATCAACGCCTACCTCGCCTTGTTGAGACGCGACGCCACGCTCACGCAGGTCGGTGTTCCCGCCGAGCCGCTGTCGGTTCACGTCAGCAGTTTGATCTTCGGACGGAAGAATTTTTCCGGCTCGCTTATCGGCGGCATCCGGGAGACGCAGGAGATGCTGGATTTTTGCGGCGAGCACAACATCACCGCCGACATAGAACTGGTTCCCATCCAGAAAATCAACGAAGCCTACGAACGCCTCGTGAAGAACGACGTGAAGTATCGCTTCGTCATTGACATGGCGTCGTTGAAATAAGATTCGGCCTCAGGCCGATTTCTCTTTTGCTTCAGCCGGCGGTTTGACGCAACTGCCGGAATCGCATTTTCGTCCGAACATGCGGCCTATCCTGATTCGATTTGGCGCGAACCATTCATAACCCCTGTCGGTCAGCCGGCGTAAAACCGGCCAGCCCGTCGGCGCAAGCAGCCAGCCAAGTCCGACGGCGCGGTAGGCTTCGCGAAAAACCTCCATCTTCTTCACCATGCGTCCGTCGGGAAAAATTCCGTGGATGACTCCCATCAATTCTTCGCGGGTCGTGCCGTAAATCTGCGGGTCAAAGCCCGGCGCGGCGATGTCTTCAAACGCCAGCCGCCCGTGACGGTTCAACTTGTTGAGAAAGCGGACCTCGCGAAGGCACAGCGGACATTCGCCATCGTAAAGAAGTTTGAAACGCCATTCGCTCATTCAGCCATCAACTTACACTGCGGATTCTGCTCCGCAACATGCGTTTTGTTTTGGCAAACGGCGCGTTCACGGATTAACTGTGTCCATGCAAGTTGTCCTTGATTACCTGAAACAGAACCAGCCGCGCTTCGTCGCCGAGCTGTGCGATTACCTCCGCTTCGCCAGCGTCTCCGCGCAGCCGCAGCATAAAAAAGATCTTCACGCCTGCGCCGAATGGCTCGCCGCCCATTGCCGCGCCATCGGACTCGACGCAAAAATCTGCCCGACCGCCGGCCATCCCATCGTGGTGGCCAAGACGCCAAAGCGCAATGGTGGCCGGGGCGGCACGCCCCGCTTCATGATTTACGGCCATTACGACGTGCAGCCGCCCGAACCGCTTGACCTGTGGAATTCGCCGCCGTTCGAGCCGCGCATCGAGGGGCGTTCCATTTTCGCGCGCGGCAGCACTGACAACAAGGGACAGAACTTCGCGCACCTGAAGGCCGTCGAAGCTTATCTCAAAACCGGAACTCCGCTGCCCTGCGACCTGACATTTGTGATCGAAGGCGAGGAGGAGGTCGGCAGCGAAAACCTTTCCGTCTTTCTGAAAACAAACCGCGCCGAACTGGAATGCGACGCCGTCGTCGTCTCGGACACCGGGATGCCCGGCCCGGAACATCCCGCGCTCACCTATGCGCTGCGCGGCATCATCGCGTTTGAAATCAAGCTGCACGGGCCGGCGCGCGACCTGCACTCCGGCGTCTTCGGCGGCGCGGTGGAAAATCCGGCGATGGCCCTGTGCCACCTGCTGGGCCAGATCCTCGACAATTACGGATTCATCCAGATTCCCGGCTTTTACGAGGACGTGGACCCGCTCACCAAACAGGAGCGCGAGGAGAGCCGCCGGTTCCCGATGAAGGATGCGCAGTTGAAAAAACTGCTCGGCGTTCCAAAACTGTTCGGCGAACACGGCTACACGCCGATGGAACAGCGCAGCGCCCGCCCGACGTTCGAGATCAACGGCCTGACCAGCGGCTATCAGGGCAACGGCAACAAGACCATCGTGCCCGCATGGGCCGGCGCAAAAATCACCTGCCGCCTCGTGCCAAACCAGAATCCGGCGCGCATCCGCAAGCTCGTCTGCGATCATCTGAAAAAAATCTGCCCGCCGACCGTGCGCATGGAGATCGAGGCCGGCCACGGCGCGGAGGCGTATCTCGTCTCGCCCAGGAGCAAGAAGGCGCAGGCGGCGTTGCGCGCGCTGGAAAAAGCATTCGGCTGCAAACCGATCTTGATGCGCGAAGGCGGCTCGATCCCGATCGTCAACGAGTTCAAGAAAATCCTCGGCGCGGATTCCCTGCTGATCGGGCTGGGATTGCCCGACGACAACGCGCATTCGCCCAACGAAAAATTCAACCTCGACTGCTTCGCCAAAGGCCAGTTGATGAGCGCGCACCTGTGGCAGGAGTTGAGTTGCATCTGAATGAACAAGAATACAGCGCCAGTTTTCCTGACCGCCAAATGGCGTCATTTGGCGATGCTGAATTACGAGGTTGACCCAAAAATCCTTGCGCCGTTTGTCCCGGCCGGAACTGAATTGGACTTCTTCAATGGCAACGCATTTGTCAGCGTGGTTGGCTTTCTGTTTCTAAACGCGCGCGTGCTCGGTGTCCCCATTCCGTTCCATCGCAATTTTGAGGAGGTGAACCTGCGGTTTTATGTCCGCCGGAAAGCAGACGATGGCTGGCGTCGCGCGGTGGTCTTCATCAAGGAACTGGTTCCGCGCGCGGCAATCGCCTTCGTCGCACGCACGCTCTATAACGAAAATTACGCCGCCCTGCCGATGTCGCACCAGATCGAAAAGGCTTCCGGTCAGCCGGAGGAAATCAAATCCGTGGCATATTCCTGGAGGTTTCGCGGAGAACAAAACCATTTGAAGCTGGCCACACGCGGCCAGCCGCAGCCGTTGATTGAAGGCTCCGGGCAGGAATTTATCACCGAACACTATTGGGGCTGTTCAGTCCAGCGCGACGGCTCAACGTCGGAATATCGCGTGGAGCATCCACGCTGGAAGGTTTGGGAAACTCAATTAGCTGAACTGCATTGCGATGTTCAAAATCTTTACGGCAGACAATTCGCCGACACCTTGAACCGACCGCCATCATCCGCATTTCTGGCTGAAGGTTCGGAGATAAGAGTGCATGGAGGCGTCAGGCTCAAATTCTGAACTCTTCCACGCTGGCCGTCCAACCCTTCAAAGCAGCCGATCAAGAGCATCCGAAAATAAATGCCTGGCGGAATCCCGGGGCGGCCGCCCTCCTTATAATAGGCGCGCAGGGTTGTTCTACACACCTGTCAAAGTTAGCTTGGCTCAGCACCTCATTGAGCTTGGCATAAAAGGGATGCCCAGGTCCGACGCTCAGTTTTGCCGTGGGAATGAAGAGTTCGTTCAACGCAAGGCATCAAGCCGTCCGAGATGACCGTGCATGGAGTCTTGTGCTTGAATTTATCAGTTTTGTTATGAATGGATCGCCAGCCATTGTTGCGCAGCGGCAGCATCTTTTTGCGACCACAGTGCCACCAGATTTTCGATTGCCGCCGCCCGCATCGCGCCATCGGGAAACTGCGCCACCCACGCGGCAGCCGCTTCCGGCTGCAGTTCCGCCCAGCGTTGGACAAT
>CAYPTV010000143.1:5588-7192 GCA_964413505.1 uncultured Bifidobacteriaceae bacterium
CATTCTTTCTTCCGGCTTTCATACCGTTCAAGCCGTTGATTACGGCGTGGCCAGAACATTGGTGAAGGTCGCCGTGCAATTGGTGGCGTTGTTGTGGGCGCATACGGGCAGGCCAATATAAACGCTGGTCGCCATCGTTATCGTGTTTGTCCCCATCGCTGTCCAAGCCGTGCCGTTGGTGGAGTAATACCCGACAAAACTGTTCCCCGTCCGCGTCACCTTCACCCAGTTGGGCGCGGTCAGACCCGCCACGCCGCTGGCGGCGGCGCTGGCGGCGGTGTTGGTCCGCCAGATGAATTCCGCGCCGTTGCCGGGCGTGAGATCCACCATCGCCATGGTGGAGTTGGCATTCAGCGTCTCCCGGATCATCACGCCGCCTTTGGCATGGCTTTGGGTGTTCTGCACGGTCAGCACTTTGGCTTGGATGCTGCAATCGCCGCTCGCCGGTTGATAGACGAATTGGAATGCGTCAGCCGTGCCCCAGATGTCCGCACCGGAGCCTTGCACCGTGAACAAGCCATTGGTGTAGGTCGCGCTGCCCGCCACCCCGACCGCGCCAATGTCCGAGTTTGCCCACGGGCTGGGCAGCAACGGAGCCACGGTCAGCGAGAAGTCGTCAAAGCCCGCCCAGTTGGCGGCCGTCGCGTTGTTGAAATAAATGCCAGCATAATTTCCGGCATCGGCGGTCGTGGCGTGATAAGTCAGCGTATATTGCGCCCACGGCCCGGGGGAAGAGCCGTTGCCGTTCAGCAGATTGTTGGTGGATGCGAGGATGGTGGTGCTGGCAAAGGAGCTGTTCAAAGCCGCCGCGCTCAACATGCTGACCGCCTGCGTCGAGGTGCCTGCCCCGCCTGAATGTTCCGCCCACCAAGTCAGCGTGATGGTGTCGCCGGCATTCATCTGATAGTTGACGATTTGATATGCCCCGCCGTCGCTGCCTTTGCAGTAGGCGGAATATGATCCGCCATGTGGAGCCGGAGAAGTCTCCACTCCACTGTCCGTGTAGGTTGTCCCTGCGTTAGTCCAGCCGGGAATCGTCGCGAACCCGGACGAAATTTTTCCCAGGGCGGGCAGTTCAAAGTCAGAATTTAATAAATACTGGTTGGTCGTGGCGGGCGTGGCCGTGACTTGGCTGGAGTTGGCGCTCTCATTCCCACCGCTAACCGCGCTCACCACATAATAATACGTCGTGCCATTGACCGCCGTCGGGTCGGTGTAAAATGGCGTGGATGGAACGCCAATTGTCCCATAGCCGCTGCCGCTGGTGGTCGAACGCTTTACGTTGTAGCTCGTCGCGCCGCTGGACGCCGTCCAGTTCACCAACACCGCATTGTTACCCGCACTGGCCGTCACACCTGTCGGCACAGGCGGTGCCGGTGACACAGGCGTGGCCGCAACCTGGCTGGAGTTGGCGCTTTCACCACCACCGTTGACCGCACTTACCACATAGTAATATGTCGTGCCATTGACTGCCGTGGTGTCGGTGTAACTCGCCGTTGCCGGGCTGGCGATGGTCGCATAGCCGCTGCCGCTGGTGGTCGAACGCTTCACGTTGTAGCTCGTCGCGCCGCTGGACGCCGTCCAGTTCACCAACACCGCATTGT
>CAYPTV010000144.1:0-7184 GCA_964413505.1 uncultured Bifidobacteriaceae bacterium
GCCGAGCGCAGCGCCCGCCGTGCTCGCGCCCGTCGCGGCAGGTCAGGCGACGGAAAAATGACGCCTTACCACATTTGTTCCGTCCTGTCGGACGGGGACGCCGCAGCGCGGCGTCCCTACCACCCGAAAAGTTTGTCAAAGACATAATTCCGTTTTTTCATCATCATCCAATTTTGTCCGGAACCGGCGCAAGAAAGGGTTAATCCGGTTCTGGCATGTCATTTTCACCGCAAATTCATTGTCCCTTTCTGTCCCCCAAGCCCTTCCGGTTTGCCGTTAATTTCTTCGCATTATTTGCCATAAAAATCGCAAAAATGGTGGATTGCAAAACTGGGATTCGGGTGTAAAAAAGTGATCGTCGGCAACACTTATGGAAAAATAAACGGGCCCGAAAATGCCACCGCAACCGGCCAAGCCGGATGACGGTTTAACCTGCGGTGGCAAAGCCGACGGAGGGTCGCCAAAAAGGAAAAACACAATGAGCAAGGCAAAATTGAATCTGAAGAAGAAGAACGATACCGAGTTGAAAACCTTCTCTTCAAACCACATTGACAAGATGGATGGCAATGCGAACTTCACGACGCCCGATCCATCGGTGGCGGATTATCAGGCGCTGCACGACGCCTATGATTCGGCGCTGACGGATTCCGTGGCTGCGAACGCGACGGCCAAGGAAAAGACGGCGGCCAAGGATAATGCGCGGATTGCCTTGGAGGGCGGACTGACCTCCCGCTGCGCGTATGTCAACATCAAGAGCAAGGGCAACAAGTCCACCCAGTTAAGCTCGGGCTTCGACGTGACCGGCACCCCCACCAAGCCGAGCCTGCTCCCGGCCGTGCAGAACCTGTCCGCCTCCGCCGGAGACAACGCGGGCGAACTGGATTTTCAATGGGACCCGCTTTCGGGCCGCAAGACGTATCAGGTGGAAACCAGCCCGGACCCGATGACGCCGACGAGCTTCGTCCGGCAGAAATCCGTCACCAAGTCGAAGACCGCCATCCCCGGCCTGCCCACCGGCACGCGTGTGTGGTGCCGTGTGCGCGGCGTGAACGCCGCCGGTGAAGGCGCATGGAGCGACCCCGTCTCGAAGATTGTGCCGTGATTCAGGATGTTTTTGTGCCCTGGCTGCAATGACAAAGCCGGAACGGGAAACCGTTCCGGCCCTTTTGTTTTCAGAGCTTGTCTGAAAAATCGGAATCTGATTTTTCTTCCTCATCGTCATGCTCATCCTCATCGTCAGTTTTGGCAGGTTTTTTTGAGAATGAGTATGAGGATGACGACGAGTATGAGGATGAGTATGAGGATGAGGATGAGGATGAGGATGAGGATGACGACGAGGATGAAATCGAGGCAAGGCCATCCATGTAATCCGGTAGGGTTTCACCTTATTTCAACGAACGGGATCATGGCATATCTTCAATGAAAGTATGAAAACAATCATTTCACTTTTTTTGACGGGCATGATCGTCGTTTTGAATGTTTCAGCAGCTCCTGTGGTGATTCCCGCTGAAACTGTCAAACCGGGATATCCCACCCTCCCGTCGTCGTCGCAACCCGCACAACCGGCACCTGTCCCGGTTTTGCCTGAGCCGGGTCAACCAACTCAACCTCCGATTCCAGTCCAACCGACACAGCCGCCGACACAGCCGACTCAACCGGTTCCGGTATTGCCGGAGCCAGTGGTGCCGAACCTCACGCCACCCGTGACATCCCAGCCGGCGCAACCGGCACTGATAGCACAATCAACTCCGATCGCCCAGCCAGAACCAATTGGCCAACCAGGTCAAGCGTTCCAATACAATCAAACCGGGCAACCCAACGTTAATCAACCCAATGCCAATCAGCCGCGCATGATCACGAATAACGTGGTGTTCACCAACCGAACGCCTTTTTTGACGAACCGGATGCTATTGTTCACAAATTAATCATTTTGCAATTTGCCATCATCCTTTTTCGACACCCAAAAAACCGCCTATGAAAGACCCCGTCTATAAACTCATCGAGCTTACAGGCACCTCCGCCACTTCCATCGAGGACGCCGTGGACAAGGCCATCAAGCGCGCGCACAAAACCATCAAGGACCTCTGCTGGTTTCAGGTGGTCGAAACACGCGGCAACATCGCCAAGGGAAAGGTTCATCACTGGCAGGTGACCATCAAGGTCGGCTTCGCCGTGAAAGACTGAACGCACAAATTTATTTTAAGAAAATTATGGCCAAAGAAAACACGACCGCAGGATTGAACATCACCCGCGAACAGATGATCCAGTTGTTGAACGAGGATCTGGCCGGGGAATATCAGGCCATCATCGCCTACACGGTGTATAGCCAGACGCTGAAAGGCGCCGCTTACACGGACGTCGCGCGGGAACTGGAACTGCACGCCGCCGAGGAATTGCAGCACGCCATCAAGATCGCCAAGCAGATTGATTATCTCGGCGGTATGCCGGGCGTGACGCCCAAGCCGGTCAAGGCCACAAGCGACGCGGTCGAAATGCTGCGCGCGGATCTGGAAAACGAACGCACAACGGTGGGACGTTATCGCGAGCGCATCCGTCAGGCCGAGGCGATGGGCGAATATGGATTGAGCGAGACCTTGCGCGCCATCATCGTGCAGGAGCAGGACCATGAAATTGATTTGAGCGCCGCGCTCGGCATCAATGTGCCGCTGGCGATACCGCCTGCGGACGGCAAAACGGTCGAAACCAAATAAAGGACTGTCATGCCCCAAGGTGATAAATCCAGCTACACCGACAAACAGAAACGTCAGGCGGAACACATCGAAGCCGGCTACGAGAAAAAAGGTGTCGGCGTGAAAACCGCCGAGGCACGCGCCTGGGCCACGGTCAACAAAGTTTCCGGCGGCGGCAAAAAGAGCGGCTCCGGGAGAAACACAAATTAATTTATAATTATTATGCCAGCCTTGAACATCCAGCAGATCAACCTTCAACTGAAAACCGTTCCGGACTGGTCGCGACACGCGCAAACCATCGGCCGCACATTCAAGTTTGAGGGATTCATGTCGGGCATAGATTTTGTGCGCCGCATCGCCAAACAAACCCTGAAAATCAATCATCAACCGGACATTGACATCCGTTATGACAAGGTGACGCTGACGCTCACCACGCATGACGAAGGGGGAATCACCGAAAAAGATTTCTCCCTCGCCAAGAAGTGCGACGAGGTCTTCTCCAGATTTTTGGCGTCGTGATCCCGGCGGAATTGAAAAACGGTAGGGTTACACCCCATGGCTTGGAATCGCGTCGTGTCACATTTTTAATGAACTTAAAAAACATATGAAATCAACCGTCACATTATTGGCAATCACGGCTCTGGCCTCGTTCGCGCTGGTCGGCTGCAACCAAAACACTCCAGGCAATTCAAGCGACACACAATCCACCAATTCAAGTGCGTCCGATGCTACTGGTATTAACACAAATATGCCCGCAACAAACTCTTTGCCGGACATTGAAACTAATACGCCCGCCACAAACGCCATGCAGACGAATGTGTTGGCGAGCGCCGGCCAATAGTTGATGACCTCTGCGAACACTTCAAAATGTCGCCGACTGCGGCTGAAATCATCCGCGCATCCCACGCCTGCCGTCGCACAATCATGACAACAATGTCAAAAACCCTTTTGTCGGTCACTGTCACCGGACTTGTGGCGGGAAGCATCATTGATTTCGGCAGGCTCAACCTCAATCCATCATGGGAGGTGGTGCTGCCATTCGGTGCGATTGCTTACGGACTGTTTATGATCTCGTTCATGCTGGAAAAAGAAGCGGCCGGGTTCGACGAGGACGAAGCGAAGGAATTGCAATTGATCAAGGACAGCTATTCCGCGCCCCCGATCAGCCAGAAACCCGCCGACCAGCCCATCATCATCCAGCTCCCCGTGGAAAAGTTCGGTCATTGAACAAAACCTTTGGATAAAATCTGTCACAGATGAACATCATCTCCCCGTTGCTCGCTGCGATGCTGCTGGCCGCCTGTGTTCTGACCGGCTGCAAATCGCCGCAGGCCGTCGCGACATCCTCCGCGGGCAATGCGTCGCAATCCACCCGGAACAATTGCTACAGCCTGCTCCATCAGCTCCTTGACGAGCAAAAGGACGTCAGCATGTTGCGCTTCATCAAATCGGAACAGCCTGATGTCAAAACCTTGATCAAGAAAATTGCCACCACTTCCGCAGCCGGAGCCGCGCTGCTGGAGAAATTTGCCGCAGACGATCCTTCCATCAAGCTGGACGACATCCGCCTGCCGCCGGGCGAAACGGCCACGCGCGATGCGATTGCGTCAACCAAGGAGAAGGAATTGCTGGGACAGAATGGCAACCGGTTTGAACTGACCCTGCTTCTGACCCAGACCGAGGCGTTGAGTTATGCCTGGCATCTGGCGGCAGTCGCCAGCCTGAACGAGCCGCAACCCGACCGCGCCCGTGCGCTCGTCGGCATCGCTGAAGACATGGATGAACTTTATCACGAAGTGTTCGTGATGCTGCTGTCGAAAACCGAGTCGTCCGCGACGAACTCACCGGCCACAAATTCAATCAGCAGCCAGGCAGCACCCGCTCCAGCCGGTTCCGTTCTGGACGAAAAGACCCTCATTATCAATCCCAGTTCCATGCCTGTGGATTCCGGCACGGCCACCCTCACCATCGGTTCGCTCCAGCGCGTTGATGGCGTCTATTTGGGCAATTATAAAATCACGGTGTTTCCATGGTTCTTAAAAAATGAAGACGGCACGTTGGCCATCGTCGTATCGGATGAATCACTGGCCAAAATCAATGGGGGAAAGGTCACGGCCATCACCGGCACCGCCACCACCAGCGGCAAAGGCGGACACAGCCGGCCAATCGGGGCCACGGTAACGCCAGTTGATGTCCATCACGGCAACCTCAAGCTGTGGTTCATGGCGGGAGACCGGAAAATGATCTTTGAACCGGCCTACCATTTACCCGGGAAAAATGCGACGGCAGCGCTGGCGCAGGCGGTTGATATCCAGCCTTGAAAAAGATTCTTCACTAACGGGAACGGAAGACTGGATGTGGTGAACCGCGAACCACGCCAAATACTCGAACATTTTTAACCACGGATGGGCACGGATAAACACGGATTCTCACAACTGCTCGCAGGACGCTGAATAGCACGTTGTCGTGCGGTGAATTTAGTATTTGCAATTATCCAGCCGCCTTGCAACCTTCCGCCCGGATTGATTTTAATCCATGCCGCTGGAGGCACATTACAACCATGGTCAACCTGCACGTCATGAATAATGGCTGGAGACGCCCGCTGTTGCTTATCGGTTTGATGGCGACGGTCCTGCGCCTGGATATTGCGGTCGGGCAGGGGACGGTCTTGGTGCAATCCAATCTCGTGTATGGCGCGGCGGTGGATCATGCCGGGTCCAACGTGTCGCTGACCTTGGATGCTTATTACGTCAACGGCACGCAATCCAACCGCCCGGTGGTGATCCTGACGCACGGCGGCGGGTTTGGGGCGGGCGACAAGGGCTATACCGTGGCGCAAGGCAATTTCTATCCTGACATGGCCGCCGCCTTTGCCACCAACGGCTTCGTCGCCTTTTCCATCAATTATCGGTTGTGGCCCGGCTGCCCCGGCGGTTGCCCGGACGAAATCAGCATGGCGGTGGCGGATGTCATGGCGGCGTTAAGCTGGATTCGGGCGCATCACACGGACTACGGCGTGGACGCGACCAAGGTGTTGATCGCCGGCGACTCGGCCGGAGGCGGTCTGGCGGTCAATGCTGCTTACCAAAGCACGAATGCGAGTTCGTTCCTGGGCTGCATCGCATTGTGGGGCGGTGTGCCGCCTTATGGCAGCAATGTCCATCCGGTAAGCACTTGTCCGATCACCGCGCAAACCCCGCCGACATGCCTGATCCACGGCACCGCCGACACGGTGGCACCTTATGCCATCAGCATGAATTTGTCTTCCAATCTGACGGCGGCGGGAGTCTATAACGAACTGCATCCGCTGGCGGGATATGATCATTACCCGGTCATGGCCAATGGCGTTTATGATACGAACATGGTCAGCACAATCATCAACACCATGATTCCCTTCGCCAATCGTCACATAAAATAATTCCTTCTCGCATCCGATGGGGAGAAATGCCATGCCGAGGTTCGCTGGCCGCAGGCCGGATGAGGTGGACCGCGAACCACGCCAAACGCGCGAAAACTTTTGACACGACTTGAGACGTTTGGGAAACGGCAAAAGGAATTCGGTGAAACCGAAGGCCGCAAGCCCGCTTTTCAACCACCAAGGCTCCAAGGCACAAAGGAAAATTCAAAACTTGGTGTCTTCGTGTCTTGGTGGTTATCCCCCTAGGCGGCACAATTCACGCAAAGTCTGCCGAAAGTGTCAGAAGCGATTACGCAATTTCAAATCGAACCATATTAAGTTTAAGGTGAACGAGTTAGAGTAACAATTTCCTCTAAATCGAATCCTACCGTCGGAATGCTTTACAGTTTTGAATTATTGCGCCGCAAATTTTCAACGGAATTTATAAACGCAACACATTGAAAACAAACCATTTAAATACTTATCTGAAACATAAACATCAGTTGGCATCACCCCTGCTAAAGTAGCGGCAGTGACGGTTGTAAAAATTAAACATAAACAATTAACAAAAACAAAAAAATGAAAAATAAATGTATAAGTAAAATAGCGGCGGCTTTGGCTGTCGTTTGTGTGGCTGGCATTGCCCAGGCAACGCCGATCACGGGTAACATTGGATTCAGCGGTGCCGTGGATTTGAACACCACGACGGCAAACACTGCAACGGCGGCAACCGCCTGGCTCAACACGGTCGCGGCCAGCCCTTCCGGTTCGTTTGTCGGCACGGTCAATAACGGTGACTCAGTTTCAATGTCGGGTGCGACTCCGTGGTCCTTCAATTCGGGTGCTCTGGCTAATTTCTGGAGCGTTGACGGATTCACGTTTAACTTGATCTCATCCAGCATTTACTCCCAAGTTGGAGGATTCTTGAATGTATCGCTTGCCGGCACAGTTGTTGGAAATGGTTTCACCGCGACGGCATTCAACGGAACCTTCCAAGTGGCAGACCCGGCGTCCAGCGGCCCTCAAACATTCACCGAACGGCTTTCGTTCAATTCCGTTCCCGATGGCGGCACGACAGTGGTGTTGCTCGGCCTCGG